>JAJFHR010000451.1 GCA_021775515.1 Hyphomicrobiales bacterium
AGTTTTGTTCGGTTCGATGTTTGCCTTCTTGAAACTTAACCGCCGGCAAGAATTGGTAATTGCCCGCTCTTCCGGGCTTTCCATTTGGCAATTTTTACGGCCACCGATAATTATTGCAGTATTAATCGGCGCTTTTGCCGTGACGACCTTAAACCCTGCCGGCGCCTATATGGTTAGAAAGTCAGAACAACTCCAAGCAAAATATTTCGGCTCTGAAAACAGCCTTTTATCTCTGTCAAAATCTGGATTGTGGTTAAAACAGAAAGGGTCCGGCGGCTCGTCTATTCTCCACGCTGAAAAAGCCGAACTGAATGGATTACTGTTGAAAAACATCCTCGCTTGGAGGTTTAACGATGATGACACCTTTCGTGAGCGCATTGAGGCGCCAATTGCCGAACTTAACGACGGATATTGGAGCCTGACACGCGCACAGGTCACAAAAAACGACGAAAAACCTAAGTTATATGAAACTTTTCGCCTCGACACTTTTTTGACGGCGGAGCAGGTAATTGACAGCTTTACCAGGCCGGAAACAATCTCTTTTTGGGAGCTGCCCCAATTTATCGAGATTGCCCAAAAGGCGGGCTTGCCAGCGAACAGATTCCAAGTCCATTATCATACTTTATTGTCGCGCCCGATTCTTTTGGGTGCTATGGTCCTTGTCGCAGCGATTTTTTCTATGCAGGTCTTTAGGTTAGGCAAAATTGGCCGGATGGTTCTTGGTGGAGTTGGTTCAGGGTTTCTACTATATTTTTTAACTGATTTAGCGGTAGCCTTGGGAAGTGCAGGCCGCGTCCCCGCAATAGTTGCAGCTTGGTCTCCGGCAAGCATCGCACTAATGGCGGGTGTAACAGCTTTATTGTATATGGAAGATGGGTAGTTCGTGCGTATAAAAGATAGGGGTCAATTAATGGTGAAGTGGGAGCACCACTTCGATAGGCAAGGCCTCAACAGATGGCTCAGCGGAAGCGCCGCACTGGGCCTTTTTGTTATGGCAGGCCTGTTATTTTTTTCACTGTGGATTGATCCGGCAGCGGCACAATCGAGCGCTCCGGGGTTAGCTCTCCCCAAGCTTGAAAAACCGGATACGAACCAATCGGTCCTGCTAAAATCCGACCGCCTCACATACGACAAGGAAACAGGTACCGCAACGGCTATTGGCAATGTTGAAATCTACTTCGACAAATATACCGTGCTGGCCGACCGCGTCACGTATTCTCCCGACCGGGATATTCTGACAGCAAACGGCAATGTTATTATGACAGAACCCGACGGCAATGTTGTTCGGGCAAACAGCATTCGTCTTTCTGATAAGTTTCGCGAAGGCCAGGTGGAAACGCTATATACGGTGTTTTCAAATCAAGCTCGCCTGGCAGCTGAGTCTGCTTCGCGCGAAGAAGGCAATACAACAACCTTCAACAAGGTCGTTTATTCTGCCTGTAAAGCTTGTGAGAAACACAAAGGCCGCCCGTTGTTGTGGCAGATCAAAGCGGCAAAGGTCATTCACGATAAAAAAGAAAAAACCATCAGCTATGAGCAAGCGAAACTCGAGTTTTTTGGTGTCCCGGTTGTCTATGTCCCGAGATTTTCGCACCCAGATCCAACGGTTAAGCGCAAAAGCGGTTTCCTGACCCCCAGTTTCTCGATTTCCGATGAATTTGGATTTGGTGTTCGGGTACCGTATTTTTGGAATTTAGCGCCGAATTATGATGTAACTTTTCGCCCATTGATTACCAGCAAACAGGGCGTGCTCGCAGATGTAGAATGGCGACATCGCCTCACCAAGGGTACCTACAAAATTCGCCCTATCGGCATCTACCAGTTAAACCCAACCGTTACCCGGCCCGGTGACCGGCGTTTTCGCGGTGCTTTGATAACTGATGGCGAATTCAGGATTGCAGAAGGTTGGAAATGGGGATGGGATGCCGCAGTTACCAGCGATGATACATTTTTGCGCCGGTACAACATCAACAACGACAACACCCTTATCTCGCAAGCTTATTTGACCGGACTTAAAGGAAGAAATTATTTCGATCTTAGAAGTTATTATTTCCAGGGACTTCTTACCACTGACGATACCGACAGCACGCCCTACGTATTCCCGTCAATTGAGCACAGTTATACTTTTGACCAGACCGTTCTTGGCGGCGAAGTTGGGATTGATACAACGTTCTTCAACGTCGAACGCAAAACCGGCGCCGATTCAACCAGGATTTCCTCGACGCTCAGTTGGCGCAGGACATTCAAAACCTCTCCTGGTGTGGTGGTTACTCCCTTTGCCCAAGGTCGGGGTGATCTTTATCGCACAAGCAATGTTGCAACCAGCAGCAATTCATCTGACGCTTTCGCCCGGATTTTCCCGGTTGCCGGTGTCGACGTACGATTGCCGCTGGCCAAAGCCACTGACACCGGACAGCACATCATCGAACCGGTTGCTCAATTAATTTTTCGACCTAACGAAACAAAGGTAACGAAAGTTGCAAATGAGGATAGTCAAAGTTTCGAATTCGGCACGACAAACTTATTCTCGATAGACAAATTCCCCGGCATTGACAGGTTTGAAGGTGGCACACGCTTGAATGTTGGCCTCTCCTATACCTATACCAATAATGCTACTGGCGCATGGTTGCGCGCAGCGGCCGGACAATCGTTTCTGCTCGACGGCGCCAACAGTTTTGGAACAGATACCGGCTTGGAAACCAAAGATTCAGATTACGTCGGTGAACTCTACATTCAACCGACAAGCAACATTTTGATGACTGCCCGCGTGCGGCTGGATGATAAAGATTTCTCAATTAAGCGTAATGAACTCGGTGTCAGTGGCTCTTTCGATCGTATTAGTGGCGCGGTTTTTTATACCAAGCTGGCCGCCGCTCCAGCCTTTGGCGAGCCGACGGCAAGCCAGGTTATTAATGCCTCCGCCAACCTGCGTTTAACAAAAAACTGGTCTGTCTTCGGAAACGTTTATTATGACTTTGAAAACAGTTTCAGGCTTCAAGACGGCATCGGTATAACCTACGAAAACGAATGCGTCCTTGTATCTTTGAGCTTCAGTGAATCATTTACTGAAGACCGGGATATTGACCCAGAAAGTAAAATTCTGTTCAATTTCACTTTGAAGACCATTGGCGGTGGAGGATTGGAGAGCGGGCTCTAAAATGCTAGATTGACCGGGCAAACCCGGATCAACATGCTTTGGAGAAATTTATCTTGCATCGATGTAGGTGCGAATAAAATTGAAAAAAGACGCCCGATTTTGCCAACTAATTCAATGGCATTTAAATTTCACGGATTTATTTGTCAGTCACCAAATACAATGACAGCACTAACATGACAAAAACTCTCAAGATTTTTACACTGACAATCAGCCTGGCATTTGCTTCGACCAGCTTCGATGTTAACAAGGCATTAGCCCAATCAAGCCAGGCCATAGCCGCAATTGTAAACGATGAGCCGATCTCGCAGTTTGATATCAGTCAGCGGTTAAAACTGAACAAAGTTATGGGCGAACGCCTGCGTGATCGCAAACAGATACTCGAAGAACTGGTGGAAGAGAATCTGCAGCGCCAAGAGGCCAAACGATTAAAAATCAGTATAACCGAACAACGCATAAACGACGTTATCGAAGACATCGCTAAGCGAAACCGGTCAACAGCTGCGGCACTTGAAAAACGCTTGGTAAAAGCAGGAGTAACTCCAACGTCATTTCGAAACCGGGTCAAGGCCTCACTTGCCTGGAGGCAGGTGTTAGGCCGCCGCTTCGGACAGTTGGTTAAACTCGATGAGCAAGATGTCGATCAGGCCTTTGAGCGGGCAAAAAAGAACCGCCAGCCAGCAAA
>JAJFHR010000452.1 GCA_021775515.1 Hyphomicrobiales bacterium
GCCGCCGTGCTTTTGAAATCATCTCGTTCACCACCAATCTGGAAAATGCCGGGGACGTTATTGATAAGAGCCTGATTGACACCATCGGCAAAAAGATCAGGGCAAAACGCAAATTTTCAGAAGAAGGTTTTGCCGAACTGGAAGAAATGTTTGATTACCTCCAGGAAACGGTGCACCTGGCCTCCAATGTATTTATGGAACGGTCGGTGGATAATGCCCGCGCACTCATCGCGCGTAAAAAACAGTTCCGTGAAATCGAGCAAAAAAGCACCGAGCGGCATCTTTCCCGGTTGCGGTCAGGGGCGACTAAAACGATTGAAACGAGTGCTTACCATCTCGACATTCTGCGCGACTTCAAGCGCATAAATTCGCATTTTGCTTCTGTCGCTTATCCAATTCTCGAGGCGGTTGGCGAATTGCGGGAAACCCGGCTTAAACAAAAACCCGCCGAACCCGGAGACGATTAGCCTCAAAGGCAACAAATTCGTTATGCAGCTTTTGTCGCATCTTCCCGCTGTGTCACAGGCACCCGAAAGAATAGGCTGTAGAGCACCGGGACAACGCCCAGCGTAAGAACGGTGCCCATGATCAAGCCGCCGGAAAGAACAATGGCGAGGTCATAAAAAAGAATATCCTGTGAAATGATAATTGGCAGCAAACCAAAGACGGTCGTAATTGTCGTCATCAGGATTGGACGAAGTCTTTTCGTTGAGGCCGCCAAGATTGCCTCATAGGCCGAAAGTCCGGCCTCTCTTTCAATATCAATTCGATCAATCAGCACAATGGCATTATTAATGACAATACCGGCCAGGGCCAACAGGCCAAGAATAGCAAAAAATCCGAAGGCTGCCCCGGGCATGATAATCAAACCGATAGACACGCCGATCAGGGTAAGCGGGATAACCGCGAGTATGATCAAGGGTTTTCGAAAGCTGTTAAACTGACCAACGAGGATTAAAACGATCAATGCGAAGGCCAATGGCATATTGGCGAAGAGGGCCGATTGGGCATCTGATGAGCCTTCAATCTCGCCACCCTTTTCAATCCGATAGCCTGGCGGCAGGCTTAGCTTATCAAGTTTTTTAGAGACCAAGGCGTCAAGCTCGGCGGCAGATTTGGTCAGGCTTTTTCCCGAAACGGTAACCGCGCGTTCAAGATTGCGGCGCTGAATCATGGAAAATTCGGCCTCGCCGTCAAAATCAGCGACTTGAAGCAATGGTATAGGCGCGCCCCCGGCCTTGGAAATATTCAAGGTACGCAGTCGGTCTATATTTGTTCGTTGCTCACCTTCTGAGCGCAGGTAAATTGGAATTATCGTATCTCCCTCACGGTAATCGGTAATCTCAGCTCCAGACAGAATAGCATTGAGGGCATCCGCAATGGTTTTCGACGTAACACCGGCTCTGCGCGCCCGCGCCTGATCAACCTTGACGATGAGTTTTATCAAGCGGTTTTCCCAATCATCCTTGACGTTGATTGTTCCGGGAATAGCCCGCAGTTCGGCCTCAAGCAGATGGGCAGCCTTGATCATTGGTTCGGGATCAGGACCGATGATGCGATATTCAACCAACCCGGCTTCGCTGCCACCCGACGACATCGGCTTAACCTGGACACGGGCTTCAGGCATTTGCCCGCTGGCAAACATCTGAATTCTGCGCATAACGCCCAGCATCTGTTGCGGGGTATCAACGTTGACAATCACAAATGCGCGGTGGGAATCAGGATCAATCGGATTTAGCCCAAGATAAAACCGCGGGCCGCCATTTGCGATATAGGCGACAAAAGAGCTTACCTCCGGATTGGTCTTTTTATCCGCCAGCCACTTTGTCAGGGTCTTTGAAGCGGCAATTGTACCATAAGTGTTGGAGCCTACGGGGAGGTCGACATAGACCTGTATCTGGGTTCTGTCTGACGGAGGGAAGAAAATCTTGGGAACAAACTTTAATGCCCATCCCGAGATTAACAAACTAGCGACGACAACCGCCAGAAACCCATAGCGAAATCTAAGCACTAATGTCAGTAGCGCGCGGTAGGTACGATAAAAACTCGTATCATACGCGTCTTCTTCATTGACGGATTTACGTTTTTTGATGAACCAAAAACACAATAGTGGTGTGGCGCTTACCGCCAGCAGCCATGAACCGAGAAGGGAAATGGCGATAACCAAGGAGATTGATCGCGTATATTCACCGGCAACACTGTCAGCCAGCATCAACGGCATAAAGGCGAAAATGGTGGTCAAGCTCGATGATAACAGGGGCAGGGCCATTGATCGGCCGCTTTCGATTGCCGCTGAAAGCCTGTCTTCACCCATTGTCAGGCGGCGTTCAATCTCCTCGGCAATAACGATGCCATTATCGACCAGAAGTCCGAGAGAAATAATCAGGGTGGCAAGAGACATGCGCTCAAGTTCAATGCCGATATAGCGCATGACGAGCAGCGTTAGCAGCATGGTCAATGGCACCATGGTGCCAACAATTAGCCCGGTGCGCCAACCCAGGAAAAGCATGACGATAACCAGGACAATGGTTATGGTTTGATAAAGATTGTTCATCACACCGCCAACGGCTGCGGCAATCTCGTTGGGCTGAAAGGTGACAAAACGAAGCTCATAGCCGATCGGCAGCGTGTTTTCCAGCGCGGTTAGTTTTGTGGTTATGTCATCGGCAAATTTGAAGGAATCAAATTTTTCCACCATCTGCACGCTGGCAATAATCGCCGGCTTACCGTTGAAAAATACCGGGCTCTTTGGCGGGTCCACATAAGACCTTGTGATGTTTGCCAGATCGCGCACGTAGACCACCTGGCCAGGTTTGTCGGGTATCTCGATGGTAACTTCGCCGATATCTTCCAGCGCGCCAAAATTACCCGTCGTCTCAATTGTAAAACTTGCCGGGCCGGCTTCTATGCGTCCCCCCGGTGAGATGATATTGGTTTGATTGATGGCCGTAACCAGGGATTGAGCCGACAGTCCCAATTGCGCCAGGCGAATATTATTGATCTCAATGAAAATACGTTCGGGCTCAACACCAAAGAGTTCGATTTTGGAAACACCGGGCACAGTATAAAGCTTGTTGCGGATGATACGCGACTTCTCCCGCATTTCAGCGAGTGAAAATCCTTCCGCGGTTATCGCAACCGTGGCCATCGCCACCTCGCCGTAATTGTCATTTACAAACGGCCCGCTTGTACCTTCTGGCAATTGCGATTTGACGTCCGACATCTTGTTGCGCAAATCTTGCCAGATCGGTTCGAGCTGGTAATAACGATCATGTAAGAATACGCGAACCGTGGATTGACCGGAGCGCGAGGTCGAGACGATATCCTTTACCTCGGGCATTTCCCGAACTTTTTCTTCGAGCTTGCGGGTGATGAGGTCTTCAACCCGCCGCGGTGACATGCCCGGGAAGGAAGCGGTGACAACCGCGGTGCGAATGGTGATCGCGGGATCTTCACGCGAGGGATGGGAAAGAAAGCTGACTGGGCCTGCAATCACGGTGATAATGACGAGCATCAATACCAGCATGGAGTTGTTCAGGGCCCAGCGTGTCAGCGGTATCATGAGGCGTTACCGTGGTGCAGCGTTGTTGAGAAGTGACACGGCCATGTTATCGACCAGAAACGATACCCCGGCTATTGCCACGATATCGCCAGCCTTGATTTCGCCAATTACTTCAAGCTCATTATCGCGAATATTGACAACTTCAATACGGCGCTGGCGGACGGTTTTTTCTTTTTCATCAAAAACAAAAACCGTGCCGCCATTTTTGGCATCAATCGGCAGGACGGCGGTGACCGGGAGCAAAAAGGCCGTGCCTGTTGCCTGAGTGGTAAATCTAAAATCTATCTCAACGGTCATACCGGGCTTGGCGTCGGGATGTTGGCTGGTAAGCAGCGCTGTTACCGGATAGGAGTTTATTGACCCCGCCCTGCCGCCAATCTCTATAATTCGGCCCCGCCCCACCTGGGCGATTGCCTGATGCCCCTCCTGCTCCAAAATGGTCGGGAATTTGACGTTTACCGCATCCCCGACTTTGAGGCGTTGCACCAGGCCCTCCGGCACTGTGGCTTTGATCTTCATCTGGCCATCGGAGCTTATCTGGACAATTTGTTGTCCGGCTTTAACTTCAGCGAACCTCTCGACATATTTTGCGGTTATCTGGCCGCTTACCGGAACGATCAGATCGGTTTTTTTGAAATCCCGGGTCGCCAGATCAAGTGCTGAGCCCGCCGCGCTAACGGCGCTTTTGGCGCTGTCAAGATTGGCTTTGGCCGTATCAGTGGCGGTCTGGGTGGCGAACCCTTGATTGAACAGGGTTGATTGTTGCGTGAATTTGGCATTAGCGTCTTTGAGCCGGGCATTGGCTTCATTTAACTGTGCGGTGGCTGATTGAATTTTCAGCAGATAGGGCTCTGGATCAAGTCGGGCAATCAAAACACCAGTTTCGATCTTGTCGCCTATTTCACCTTTAAACTCGAGAATTCTGCCAGATACTTCAAAGGCAATATCGGTGACGAGATTGGCCTCCACCACGCCGGCAATTCGCCTGACCTGCTCACCGGCACGCTCTTTAACCACCATGCTCTTGATTGCGCGGATGGGCGCTTCGACAGCCGCTTTTTCCTCTTCGCAACCACTGAGGGCAAAGACAAGCAAGGATATGAAAAATATTCTCCACATGATGCAGCCCAACCTCGATATGAAGATTTGTATGTTCAAAAACAGGGATGAAAAGCCTATCCTAAAAGCTGAGACATGCCTATGACATTTTTTGCATTTCAGATCGGCAAATTTCATCCAGAATCCCACTGAGGGCTTGATGAAGTGACGCCGTTTCCGGTCTCTTTCGAGTAATCAATGCAATTTCGCGATAGGTTGATGGATTGGTGCAAGGGACTATAACGTAACCGTTGTCACGATTTTCCGGCAAACTTCGTTCGGGCAGGACCGCAACCCCAAAGCCTTCATCCACCATGGTCATGATGCCCCGCAGCGTATCAAGCTCCATGACATCATTGGGAATAATGCCTTCAAATGCCAGAAGATCGTCAATCAGGGCGCCGATGCCGGTGCGGCGCTCGAAGCGAATAAAGGGGGTGGTCTCCAGTTGCTTAAGATTTAAATCGGCTCCGAATTTTCGTTGTCCGATCAACAAGAATTCCTCCCGGTAGAGAACATGAACTCTAAGATCGGCCGGTGTTGGTGGAGTTAAGGTGACGATTGCCGCATCCAAGGAACCCGATTGCACGTCGCGCAGGAGGGAATTGCTAAGGTCACTTTTGATTTTTCTCTGGG
>JAJFHR010000047.1 GCA_021775515.1 Hyphomicrobiales bacterium
GGTCGAATTTCCCTCAACCTGGGAAGGTCCCATTGCTAATTCCAATACTTTTATTTATCACCGGGATGGCCGTTGCTTTTACGGGCTTCAGTACCATCGCCATCGGTTGGCACCGCTATGTATTGCGGGAAGAAATCCCGAACAGCTTCTATGTTTTACGGTCCGGCTGGCCGATTGGGGGGTATTTGTTGAACAGTTTAAAGATATTTATCATCCTGATATTGCTGGCATTTCCTGTGATGTTTATCGCAATGCCGTTGATGGCAAAGATGATGTTTGGAATGTCCATCAGAAATTTTTCGGCGGTTTCTTTGGTAGTTTCGATCGCGTTTGGTACTTTTTTTACGTGGGTTTTCCTGCGGCTCGGGATGATACTGCCGGCATTGGCCGTTGGCAAAAAAATGTCCATCGTTGATTCGTTCAAACTAACGGGGGCTGTCGGCGGACAATTGTTTGCCGCTGCTTTTTTTGTGGTTTTGTTTCAGAACTTTCCGGTATTTCTGGAGTTGATTGTGAAAATGATCGTCGGCTCAGAGGTTTCGATTTTTAGGTTGGCACTAAATATTGTCCACGCGGTTTTTTCCTGGATCAGCCTGTTCGTTGGAATAGGAATTTTAACTGTGGCGTATGGTCACCTGGCCGAAAACAAGCCTGTTTGATCCTTCCCGGTTACATCGCCGAACCTGTTTGCCGGGCCTTTGGTATTACTCACCAAGCTTGAAGGACGTTACTGGAATACCCTACCTGCGAGTTGCCGCCATCAACGGCAAAGCAGCCCACGTTTTATCAAAGTTCTCTCAAAAAACGCGTCTTGATACAATTGAACAAAAGATAAGGAAACGTCAAAAGCCCTTTGACAGCGGGGATTTATCGCCATATACACGGTCCCGGAGAGGTGGCCGAGTGGCTGAAGGCGCTCCCCTGCTAAGGGAGTATACGTTAACGCGTATCGTGGGTTCGAATCCCATCCTCTCCGCCATTTTTTTGATCTCGCGGCAATTTGCTGCGCAAACGCCTCCGATTGAGCGCCCTGACCGGCCGGGGCGTGGTCGCGCCCCTGGCGGAGGGTTCGAAGATACTCTCACTTATTCCGCCATTATTCAGATCATGAACTAACCACGGATCAAATGAATGGTTAAGTTTGTTCGGGTTTGGCAGGTTGCACCGGGCACGCGGACAGCTTTTTGCGGGCAAGTTGGCGCCAGTTGGCGCTGCAGCGGGTTTTGGAGCAGATGAATTTTCCCAAAGCCGGGGTGGGGACGGCGTGGGCCAAATCCATATACCGGCCGCTTGCGGTTGATAGAGTGCTCACCAGCATTCCGATAAGCGCGCCTGATTTATCAAACACCGGTCCACCCGATTCCCCGCGCCGTGTCTGCAATCTGAGAACCATTGCCTCGTCATAACCGAAATTTCGATATCGCACCGGTTTGCCAAAGCGTAATTTTGACAGTGTTCCCACCCGCGCAACGTCTTGCTGGAGGCCGGGTTTGCCGAGCGATAATACGGCTGCACCTTCCGCCAAGCATGGATTGGTGATGGGGCGGACGGGAGTGAGAATATCCGGGTTGTCGAGTTTTATCAGCGCCATGTCGCCGACCCGCTGTAAACCTATAACCCGGCCGCGGTACGTTTTGCCATCCGGGCCGGCAGCGGCCACGTGAGCACCCTTGGCCATACCGACGTGAGCGGCGGTTATTACATGGCCTTTTTTATCGACGACAAAACCGCTGCCGGTGGTGATTTCTTTAATCAGAGAAGTGCGCTTTGATTTTTGGGTTTTGTTTGCCGGTTTGGCAACAGCGAGTGTGACATAGGAATATTCACGTTCTTTGATTATTGTGTTCACGTTCTTGAAAAAAGTAGTGGCTGAAACCGGGACGCTGCGGCTGAGTTCGATGGCGCGAGTGTTATCGACAGCCGCCGAACACCCGGCCAGAGCCAAGCTGGCGGAAATTAAGATAAGGGTATTTAAGGTTGTAGAATTTTTTTGAACGGGCTTTGAACCGGAGATGCCAGCGGCCACATTTCCACACCTTTGAAAAATCATTCCCATACCCCTAAAATGTGGCAAATCGCCATGATGGCAATTTTAATCCTACATTCCTGACTGCTCAACGCTGAAACCGATGGTCGAAATTTTATTTTTCGGATAAATACGCTTTGCAATTTTGAATGTTAGGTCCGTGCAACGGCGATGTCGATAGAGGTAAGGCGATTAAATTGAAAAAATTTGCAAATTAATAGGTTGTTCTTGTTCGCTGCAAGGTGACAGCATATTCTATTAAATAATCTATGCGGCTAGCGGTGCCTTAACCGGAGGGAGAAATATGGAACTAGTTACAAATAATTTAGGCCTCTGGCTGATTGCAATGGTTGTGCTCGGGTTTGTTATTGCCTGGACCTTATGTAAACGATGCTGAGTGGCATTAAGTCTGTAAATTGCGGCAAAGGATAATCTATTATGTCATATGAAACCCTGCAGACGCTTTTATTGCTTCTCCTGGCGTTAATCATTGGAGCCTTTTTAGGCTGCATGTGCCGGAGATGGTTTGCGCCAAGCAAACAGGATAAAGATGATGCAACCGGCATGAATGCCTCTATGGCGGTAGAGGAAACCTCACAGAGCCAAAGCGACCGCAGCAGCGCGGCTGTATCACCTGTTGTAGACACGGCAGGTGCGCCTTCAGCCGACCAAGGAGATGCCCAACCTGCTGCACTAGCGGGTGCGCGTGACGGCAGGCCCGATGACCTTCAGCGCATTAATGGTATCGGTAAGAAGCTTGAACTTAAGCTGAATGACCTCGGTGTTTATCACTACGACCAAATTGCTGATTGGGATCGGGAAAATGTTGCCTGGGTCGGTGATCATTTAAGCTTTAAAGGCCGTATTGATCGTGAAGAATGGATACCACAGGCCAAACAACTGGCTGCCGGTGAAACAACCGCGTTCTCGAAGGCTTATGACCGTAAACACAAGGGCAAGCCTGCGGTTAAAAAATCAAATAAATCTGGCCCGAGTGCGAAGTCGACAAAGTCGGCCAAAGCTGCAAAACCCGCCAAATCGGGAACGGCAGTAAAAAGTGCTCCATCTCCGTCAGTCAAAGAGCCGGTTCAATCTCGTGGTCTAGCAGCACCGATTGGTGGAAAGGCCGATGATTTGAAAACCATTAGCGGTGTTGGTCCCAAACTTGAAAAAACGCTGAATGACCTTGGTATTTTTCATTTTGAGCAGGTGGCCAGTTGGACTGCTTCGGACGTTGCAGAAGTTGATGATCTTTTAAGTTTCAAAGGACGCATAGAACGTGAAGGGTGGATTGCCCAAGCTAAAAAATTGTCGCAAGAATAGTTGATTGTGAGAGCTGGCAGGAAAAGGGTGTGGACGTTGTTGTAATCGCCTTCGGCCCTATATATAACCTCATAAAATATTTTCCTTTCTGTTCGTTCAGGATGAATTTACATGGCAAGATTTCAGTCAAATCCACATCAACCGCTCTGTGTTCTGGGTAATGCCGGGCCGGGAGATGTCACGCGCGCACCATTTTCGCACCTGGTGGTTGATCAGCCGATAGAAGAGGCGCTTTACCGGCATCTGGAAGATGAATTTCCGCCGCCGGAGCGGTTCGTTAGAGGGTTGGAAGATATTGCCAGCAATCAGGCCATCAGAATTGCTGCTGCGGACATAATTGATAATCCAGAGTTTTCCGAAAATTGGCAGAGTTTTTTTCGCTATCATACGTCCCAGAGTTTTTGGGATGATATTGTCAGGGTAATGGGCGAGGACATTAAAGCTGCACATCCCGGTCTTGAACAGCGAACAGGCAGAAAACTCGAAGACTGGCGGGCAAAGTTGCGCGGCAGTCCGGGCGAGGCAGAAATAGAACTTGATGCCTTATTTGTGGTCAATACGCCGGTCAAACAGCTAAGCTCTGTTCGTCCAGCCCATGTAGATAATGAAAACAAGATTTTTGCCGGTCTTTATTATATGAAGCCGGAAAATGACCCGACGCTGGGCGGTAATCTAGCGCTGTACAGTTTCAAGGAAAAGAAGGTTGGATTTGGCGGGCACTATGCCGACCTTGCCGATGTAAATGAAGAGCGGGTTGTCGAATATACCTCAAACCGATTTTTGGCGTTTATCAATTCTCCCGACAGTATCCACGGAGTTACCCCACGGCCGCCAACCGACCGGTTCCGCCGCTACGTC
>JAJFHR010000048.1 GCA_021775515.1 Hyphomicrobiales bacterium
TTCTATAACAAAAAATACTTGGACATCTTCAATATTCCTCATGATCGCGTGAAGCCTGGCGACCATCTCAGCAGTTTTTGCAAGTGGGGTGTCGAAGCTGGCAATTTTTCCTTTGATGATGTTGAGGAAGAAATCAACACCTACCTCGAGAATGCCAACGGCCGGTCGGGAGAAAATTCTGAATATAAATTTCAGGATGGACGCACCCTTGACATTCACCGCGCTCCACTCCCCGGAGGCGGCGTTCTTAGAGCTTATAAAGATGTTACGGAAAATCTTTGTAAAAACAAAAAACTGCAGACGCTGGCAGCAGAACTGGAAGCTGCAAATTATGAAAATCAGACCCTGCTTGGTCAGTTCCGGGCAGTCATAGAGAATATCGATCACGGCATTGCATTTTTCGATAAAGATCTCAAGGCGATTATTCTCAACAAGGTGTTTCGGGAGGTTTTTTGTGTCAGTGATGATTTCGCCCAAACGCAGCCGATGATGCGTGAAATTTTCGAGAATAATCGACATAGAAACATACATGATACGGAAGGTGAGGACTGGGACGTTTTTGTCGAAAAACGGCTGGCAGCGGTCAAAACCGGAAACCTGCCGCCGACTGAAAAACGCCATCAGGATGGCAACGTCTTTATTTACCGGTGTTTTGCACTGGAAGATGGTTCGCGAATGCTCACCTACTATAACATTACCGAGCTGAAAAATCGTGAGGAGAAACTTCAAACATTGGCGCGGCAACTGGAAAACGCAAATGAGGGAAATCAAACGCTGTTTGCCCAGTTTGAAGCAACTATTGAAAATATCAATCAATCACTAGTGTTTTATGATGAGAACCTGCGGGCAACGATTACTAATAAAGCCTTCCGGGAGTTGTGGAAAATCGATGAGGCATTTTTAGCAACCCAGCCGACCCAGGCCGACATTATTAACTATAATCGATACAATAATATCTATGATGTCGAAGATGGTGGTTGGGATGAATTCATTACAAAGCGGGCGGCGGCTGTAAAGTCCGGTCCTATCGCACCGATGGAGTTTCGCCTCAAGGACGGGAAAATTCTAATTTTCCAATGCGTGGCTTTAGAAAACGGCTCGCGTATGATCTCGCATTTCGATATCACCGAAATCAAGAACCGCGAACTACGGCTGCAAAAACTGGCAAAAGAACTCTCCATCGCCAATGAGGAAAACAAGGCATTGGTTTCGCGCTTTGAAACCATAACGCAAAACATTGATTTTGGCGTGTTGTTCCTGGATAAAAATCTGAAAACTCTTCATTACAATCGCGCTTTCGTCAAACTTAATGAACTTGATGAAGCGTTCATGGCAACTCGTCCGACATTTTCAGAAATAATAAATTCGCACCGCAACGATGGTCTTTTTAACGTCCCTGAAAGCGAATGGGATGAATATGTCGAGATGCGCGCAAATACTATCAAAGCCGGATCCATTGCCCCGATCCAACTACCCTACAGCAACGGCAGCGTTTTAATTTTCCAATGCGTGGCACTTGAAGACGGCACGCGGATGTTAACCTATTACGACATCACGAAAATGAAAAAGCATGAATATGAACTTCAAGAAGCCAGAATGATTGCTGAATCCGGCAACCAGGCAAAATCTGAGTTTCTGGCCAATATGAGCCATGAAATCAGAACACCGCTCAATGGTATTCTTGGTATGGCCGAAATTCTATCTCAGTCCAACCTGGACGAACGCCAGACCGAAGGGGTGAATATAATCACCAGGGCCGGTGCCTCCCTTATTGCGATTATCAACGACATTCTCGACTTCTCGAAACTTGAAGTGGACAAACTTGAACTGGACCCCATTCCGTTTAATCTGAAATCCTGCATCGAAGATATTGCAACTCTCATGTCCGGGGGGATCACCAGCAACGGCATTGAACTTGTCACCCGTTTCAGTCCTGACCTGCCTGAACGCCTGGTCGGCGATGTTGGCAGAATTCGCCAGATAGTGACAAACCTTGTTGGAAATTCACTCAAATTTACCCAAAAAGGACACGTGCTTATCGATGTAGTCGGTGGTTTGAAGGATGGCCGTGCAGCGTTCCGTATCAACGTGATCGATACCGGCGTGGGAATTCCTGATGAAAAGCTTGAAAAGATTTTCGAAAAATTTGAGCAGGCGGATAATTCCACCACCCGGCAATTCGGCGGAACCGGCCTGGGTCTGGCAATCACCAAACGCCTGGTCGACCTCATGGGGGGAGAAATCACCGTTACGTCCACTTTAGGAAGCGGGACAAAATTTGAAGTTTCTTTCGACCTGGAAATTGATTCGACAATTGAGGAATCCAACCTTGTTGTGCCCAATGTACAAAACCTGAAAATTCTGGTTGTCGATGATTCTGCTATTAATCGACAAATTCTGTCTGAACAGATACAGAGCTGGGGGATGATACCTCATTGTGTGGATAGCGGTGAAAAGGCACTAAAACTACTGAGAAAGTTGACTACTGGCGAAGACAGATTTGGCTTGGCTATCCTCGACCACCACATGCCGGAAATGAGCGGGGAACAGCTTACCAAAGCGATTAAAAGAGACCCGGCAATCTCAAGTATTCCTCTAATTATGTTGACTTCGGTGGGGCAGAAGGGCGATGCCAAACACTACCGCGAATTGGGGATCTCCGGCTATCTAATCAAGCCAATCCGTTCGGCGTTGTTGCTGGATGCGGTCGCAAGCATTCTGGCGGAAAATGGCGAAGGAAAAGAACTAACAACGCGCCACAGATTGCGTGAAGCCAATCCTGGTCAGGCTAATGATGCGGAGAAACTATATCACGTTCTGCTGGCCGAAGACAACGAGGTCAATCAGCGCGTCGTTGAGCAGATGCTAATAAGCGCACCGGTAAAATTGACGATCGTCTCAAACGGCCGGGAGGCAACAGAATTATACAGGGATATCGGTGCTGATGTAATACTCATGGATATCTCCATGCCGGTGATGGATGGCTATGAAGCCACCCGGTCAATTCGAACTTATGAAAAAGACAAACAACTTGAGGCCACGCCAATAATCGGGTTGACCGCACATGTAATGACCGGTGATCGCGAAAAATGCCTACAGGCGGGAATGGATGACTATCTTGCCAAACCGGTCAAGATGGATGCTCTAAAAAAGACGTTGTTTAAGTGGATTGCCCTGAAAAGCCAAACCATTTCAGACCAAAACAGCAGATCTGATGAATTTGAAAACGCCTGATTTTCATAAACTCACTCAGGCTGATCCCAAGACCTAAAGATAATCATCTATCCAGCGCTGGTAATCAGCATCCTTGATGACTTTTTTCATCAGTTCACCGGAGGCGATTTTCGTCGTTTCGTTGGGCGATATTCCCTGACGCAAAGCCTTTAGCGTCTCATAAACCGCCGCGACTGAGGCTTTGATAGGCTGATGACCCTGCAGGCAGATACGGACACCATGTGCGCCCAAAAAATCCAAATCAGTAAATCCGGCCAGCATAAGGGGGATTTTAATTTCAGAACCCAGCAATTCGACTTGCGCTGCATCCTTTAAGCCGAGCATGAAAAGCGCATCAACGCCTGCCGCTTCATAGGCTTTAGCGCGTTTTAACGCGTCTTCAGTATTCGACACGCCCATAGCACTTGTGCGACCAATAATGACAAGGTTGGGGTCGATGCGGGCCTGCAAGGCCGCGCGCATCTTTCCAACACCCTCGTCCAGTGACAAAAGCTGGGTTGATCCACCAGAGCCATAATTCATCGGCAAAGCAGTATCTTCAATCGTGAGTGCAGATATCCCGGCAATTTCCAGTTCCTCGACTGTTCTCATGACATTCAAGGCATTGCCATAACCGTGATCAGCGTCAACGACGAGCGGGATTTCAGCGGCGCGGCAAATACGTTTTCCTTGATCTGCAAACTCAGTGAGGGTCAAAACGATATGATCAGGAGCGCCCAACACTGTCAGAGAAGCGACAGATCCTGCAAACATGGCCATCTCAAAACCAAGTTCCTGCGCTATGCGCGCCGACATTGGGTCAAAGACTGAGCCGGGGTGATAACATTTATCACCTGCCAGAAATCCCCGAAGACGCTCGCGTCTTTTCGTCCACCGCATAACCGTTTCTCCATATTTTACTGAAACACGGCCTCCCGCCAGGTCGTGATGTTGCACGACCTGGCCGGGCAAGCCTGAAATGAGTGCCCTAGTTTGCAGACACGGCTGCTCCCAGCAAATCCGGCATCTGGTCGGGAGCTGTTGATACCGTTCCCAATATCTGAGTGAAGGGGACCGGATCCTTTGGCGCCAAATCAACTGTCAGGCGTTTGGGATTTTCCAGAAAACTGCTCAGGGCGGTTTTTAGTTCCTCAAGGAACGGAGTTCCGGCCAGGGGGCCGGCTTGCAACTCGAGTGACTGGACGATCAAATCGCGCAAGGCCTCAGGAGGCATATTCTGCATTTTTGCGAAATAATCGATAAGGCCAGGCACAAGTTCGGCATCCTTGATCATAAAATTGACGTTCTTAAAGGCCAGGGTTGCCATTGCCTGCATAAACAGCGTCGGATTTTCAATCATCGCCTTGGGCACACCGGCGACACCGGCTTTAAGAGATACCTTCGCCCCGTTGTCGAGCGACACATCGCCATTTTTAAGTGTCAAGTCTTCGCTGGCTTCATCCCATTTCAAAACAAACTTGTTGGTTATTTTTAACACATTAAACCCTAGAGACTGCAACATGGCCTGTGCCATCGGGTCTTCGATATAGGCAACCGGCAGGTTGAGGTCTTGAGTTTCGATTTTTATATCTGTTGGTATGGCGCCGACGAAAGATGATTGCAGAAGTTGAAAAAGCCCCAAGGAAATAGCCGGCTTCTTCTTGTCATCCACCAGTAGTTTTGAAATTTCAAATTCGCCAATTTTGGGACCCAGGGCTGCGGCAGCGAATGGATTTTCGGGCGGGCCCTGTTCAGCCATTGCGATAATAGCCTCGATCGCCGGGAAGACAATCTTGCCAAGAGACACATGCCCCAAGCTTATTTTTTCGCCGCCCGGGCCATTGACGTCAATGCCTTCAATGGCAAATTTTCCCAACCCCTGATTTGACAGATCGCTGATGATGAATTTGTCCATTTTAGCGGTAACATTTGCCGGACCGCTGCCCTGAAGATTGGAAATAGACAGTTCATCCATAGAAAAACCGCGGAACATGTCGAGAACTGTGGCCAAAGTTTCTTTGTCGTCTACCTTCTCACCCAGAGCGAGGCGATCAAACATAGCCAGCACAGATCGCGTGCCGGGCCTGACCTTCAAGCCTAAAACCGTGTAATTGTCTATCGTGATGGTTGCCGGGCCGACCAAAACCTTCATATTCGAAACGGAGGTTTCTGCTGTAACCATCCTGTAGTCCGTATCACCGGCTTTGCCGCTGCCGGTAAAAGCATCGATGATGGGACGAAAATCAACACCACGCTGAAGCATTTCACCATAGGTCGTTTCCATCTTGTCGAACGGTACGTCACCGGCGTCTTGCGGAATATTGAAGACCTGCCTGAAGGATTTCAGGCGTGATTCCTCGATCTGGCCATTTTGAATACCTTTTACAGAAATCCCATCATATTCAATTTGAAGCACGGAAGCGCCATCAACCGTCTGATCTATTTTCAGATTTTCTATGCTGGATTTTTTAATCGCGACTTTGAGAAAAAGATCATAGTAGTGCAAAAAGCGTGAAACAGGCCGCTGAGCATCCTCCGGGACAGGAGTGAATTTGGGATAAAACACCTCTTCAGACTTAAAGCCGGTCATGGAGATATCGACTAAAAAGGGAACGCCGTCAGTGTCTTTGCCCTTTATAGTTGCCTTGGCATCATCTGATAAAGAGTATTTTTTTGCACTAAATCCGTCATCTTCCTGCCGGAACCCCTCAAATACTATCTGACCGGCTGAAAAGCTGATATTAATTTCAACGCCTTCTTTTTCAAACGTCAAACGCCAGTCAATCTGCGGGTTTTCAATTGTCGCTGTATCGGTTGTTTCATCAACCCGTATTGCATCAAACTTGGCAACGGGTGCTCCGGCTTCTTCCAGGCTTTCAAACCAGTTTGTGATTGCCTGTTCAGCCGGTGTTGGAGCTGCAATAGAATTTGTGTGGACGACGATCAAGCTGAAAAGAGCCAAAAATATCGTCGGAAAAAAGCGGTTCTTAATCATTGATCAATGCCTCACTAGATATAGGGTTGCGCAAAAAAGGTTGCGCAAAAGCCAGCATAAACCGGTTTCTCCGGTTTTTTGAATAATAAATAGTGTAATATTCCACGTTCATTCTTCCTAACGTTAATTTTTGACGAAACATCGGGCAAAAGTAATTTAATTTTTGATCTTGGTGCCGGAACAGAATATTGGAGTGTTGCGCATCCTTCTGATTTTAATCTGCAGCAAGTTTTTATGTCAGTCAGTCAAAATTCTCATCTCAAGCGGCTTGAAGCCGAAAGCATTAATATATTCCGTGAAGTAGCCGCCGAATTCGACCGCCCGGCGATGTTGTATTCCATTGGCAAGGATTCATCAGTTTTATTACACTTGGCCCTTAAGGCATTTTATCCTTCAAAACTGCCGTTCCCGCTTATCCACGTCGATACCAAGTGGAAATTCGCCGAGATGATTTCTTTTCGCGAAACGGTTAGACAAAACCTCGATCTCGAGCTGATCGTTCATACCAATCCCGATGGCGAAAAAGGCAACATCAACCCTTTTGATCATGGCTCGTCAAATTATACCGATATCATGAAAACGCAGGCGTTAAGGCAGGTTCTTGACGCATATCAGGTGGATGCAGCAATCGGTGGTGCCCGCCGTGATGAAGAAAAATCACGGGCCAAAGAACGTATTTTTTCCCATCGATCCGCTTCACATCGGTGGGATCCTAAAAATCAGCGTCCGGAGCTTTGGTCGTTGTTTAATACTCGTTTGGCGTCAGGGGAAAGCATGCGGGTTTTCCCCTTGTCTAACTGGACGGAGATGGACGTATGGACATACATTCACGTAGAAAAAATTCCCATCGTGCCACTCTATTTTGCTAAACCGCGGCCCGTAGTAAAACGCCAGGGGGTCTGGCTAATGGTCGATGATGACCGGTTTCCGCTTGAGGAGAATGAAAAACCAGAAATGAAATCCATCCGGTTTAGAACTCTTGGCTGTTATCCGCTTACCGGTGCGGTCAATTCCACGGCTTCGAGTGTTGAAGATATCATCCTGGAGATGCGCTCAAGCCGGATTTCCGAACGGCAATCCCGTCTGATTGACACAGACGAGGCGGCATCAATGGAAAAGAAAAAGCAAGAGGGATATTTTTAATGTCTGCTGCTGAAGCCAATCCAATTTCCGTGGAAGAGTTTTTAAGTTTGGAAAGCTCCAAAAGCCTCTTGCGTTTCATTACCTGTGGCAGTGTGGACGATGGCAAGAGCACGTTGATTGGCCGATTGTTATACGATGCGCAACTGATCTACGAAGACCAATTGGCGATACTTCATGATGAGAGTAAAAACAGGTCGGCAAGCGATGGCGATATCGATTTTTCCCTTCTTGTCGACGGTCTGAGTGCGGAGCGTGAGCAGGGAATTACCATTGATGTGGCTTATCGATATTTTTCGACGGGCCGCCGCAAGTTCATCGTCGCCGATACGCCAGGCCATGAACAATATACCCGAAATATGGTAACAGCAGCCTCAACCGCTGACCTTGCGGTTTTGCTGATTGATGCCCGTAAGGGAGTGCTGGCACAAACGCGGCGCCATGCCTATTTGTCGTCGATGATGGGGACACAACATGTTGTCCTTTTGATCAATAAAATCGACCTGGAAGATTACTCGCGCAAAGTCTACGAGGAGATTGATCAAGACTTTCGCAACTTTGCCGAACCGCTCGGGTTCAAATCAATCAAGAGCATCCCAGTATCGGCGCTTAAGGGCGACAATGTAACAGAAATCAGTTCAAGAATGCCGTGGTATGACGGACCGGCACTTTTGCCTTATCTGGAGATGGTGGACATCGGGGAAAAAGATCCTGCCACCTTTCGTTTTCCAGTCCAGTGGGTCAATCGGCCGAACCCTGATTTTCGCGGGTTTTCAGGAACGCTGCGCGGCGGTTCTATAGCGGTGGGAGATGAAATCATGGCCGCTGCTTCTTTGCAAAAGAGCAAAGTAGCCGAGATTGTAACCATGGATGGCAACCTGATGCAGGCTCATGAAGGTGAGGCCGTTACCCTGGTTCTGGAAGATGAAATAGATATTAGCCGCGGGGATGTGCTGGCTACACCTGGTGATTTACCGCAAAGCAGTGATCAGTTTCAAGCGCAGATAGTGTGGATGCTTGAAGATGCCTTGTTAACCGGCAGGTCCTATCAGCTTAAAATCGGCACTCAGACCACACAGGTTCAAATCACCGATATCAAGTATGCCATCAATGTGAATTCCCTGGAGCATTTAGCGGCACCCAAACTGGAAATGAATGAAATTGCCGTGTGCAATCTGGCAACTTCAAAACCAATTTATTTTGATGCCTATCATACCAACCCGGCAACCGGGTCCTTCATTCTGATTGACCGGCTCAGCAACGCCACCGTCGGTGCGGGCATGATCGATTATGGTTTGCGCCGGGCTGACAATCTGTCGTGGCAGTCGTTTGAAGTTGATGCTGCAATTCGGTCAAAAATGATGGGACACGAGCCGGCGATATTCTGGTTTACTGGCCTGTCAGCATCGGGAAAATCCTCGATCGTTGATTTCCTGGATCGCAAACTCATCGCCAAAGGGTTTCATACCTATGTCCTAGATGGTGACAATGTGCGTCATGGCCTGAACAGAGATTTGGGTTTTACCGACGCTGACCGGGTGGAGAATATTCGCCGGATAGCAGAAGTTGCCCGGCTGATGGCCGATGCCGGCCTGGTTGTGCTGGTCTCCTTCATTTCGCCGTTTGCCCGCGAGCGCAAGCTTGCGCGCGAGATTGCAGGCGAGATTGAATTTTATGAAATCTTTGTCGACACGCCGCTGGAAGTCTGCGAAGCCCGCGATCCCAAAGGCCTATATGCAAAAGCCCGCAAAGGTGAAATTGCAAACTTTACCGGCATAAGTTCGCCCTTCGAAGCCCCAAAAGGCCCTGAATTACAGCTTCCCGGTGCAGAAAAATCCGCCACCGAGCTGGCGGATATGGTGATCAAAAAATTCAACCTTTAATGTTTTGATGCTCTGGTTAAATTTGTCCTGTGGCAATAAAGGCCAAGGTCAACGCCGCACATTTTCCGTCATTATCTGCCTTTGAATTGTGGCGGTCTTTTTTCGAGGAAAGCCTTTCTGCCTTCAATATAATCGCTGCTTGCAAATGCTTCATCAACCAGTTGCCCGCACATATCCATATCACGGTCGCTTTCGTCCTTGCCAATCTGGCTGATGATAAATTTCATCGCCTTGACGGTGAGCGGGGCATTTCCAGCAACGGTTTTGGCGTAATTAACAACAAAATCTTCCAGCTCATTTTCTGGTAAAACCTGTTGAACAACGCCCTTTTGTATCGCTTCGGCGGCCTCTAATATTCGCGCGGAAAAAGTGATATCGCAGGCTGCACCTGATCCCACTGCGGCGACCAGGCGCTTTAGTCCATAAAAGGGATATCCCAAACCAAGCTTGGCGGCGGGCAGACCAAATTTGGATTTTTCCGAGCAAAACCGGATATCGCAACACAAAGCCAGGGCAATTCCGCCACCGATGCAATATCCGTTTATCATCGCAATGGTCGGCTTTGGAACCGAGGCGATAAAATCGTAAACGTGTTTGACCCGTGCATTGTAGTGGGCAACGGCTTCGCGGTTGCCGCGTTCTGTGTCAAATTTTGAAATATCCGCACCAGAAACAAAGGCTTTGCCACCAGCACCAGTGATCACAATGACGCGGATGTCATCATCGGTGACAAAATCTTGCAGGATGGATTCGACGCTATCCCACATTTCCAGTGAAACTGCGTTATGGCGTTCAGGGTTATTGAACGTCAAATATCCTATGCCGTCAGATTTTTCCGATAACATTTTGTCAGTTGTCATTGTTTTCTCCTGATGTTTGGTATTCCGCTATATGACATTACGGCTTTTAAGGTCTTGGAGCTGCTCTTCGCTCAGGCCCAATTCACTGAGTATCTCATTGGTCTGCTCACCGCGTTCAGGCGGGCGCGAGGCCAAATCACATGGAGTTCGGCTTAACTGCATCGGCTGAGCGATCATCCGGGTATTGCCAAAAACCTCCGTTTCGATTTCTGTGGCAATTCCCAGATGTTCCACCTGCGGATCAGCAAACACCCCGGCCATGTCATATATCGGGCCTGAGGGTATACCGGCTTGCGAAAACAACTCGACCCAATCATCGCTCTTTCTTGTCTCGGTAATTTCGGCGATTTCGGCGTTGAGGACCTGCCTATTTTGCGAACGTCCCGGCGCATCGCGAAAGCGGGGATCATCCGCCCAGGCCTGTTTATTCAAAATTTCGCAAAACCGCAGCCAGATTACTTCTCCGGCAACGGCAATATTTATGTGACCATCTTCAGTTGGAAATACGCCGGTTGGAATTGAGGTCGGGTGATTGTTCCCTGCCTGACCGGGGACTTCGCCCTTCATCAAATAGCGCGCTGCCTGAAAATCAAGCATAAAAATCTGCGCCTGGAGCAGTGAGGTCTGAACCCATTGCCCCTTGCCCGACGTAGTCCGTTCAAGTAGAGCAGTGAGAATTCCCATAGCACAGAAAAGACCGGCGGTAAGGTCGGCAACAGGAATGCCAACGCGCATGGGTCCTTCACCCGGAGCACCGGTAATAGACATCAATCCGCCCATGCCCTGGGCTACCTGATCAAATCCCGGACGTTGGGCATAAGGACCGGTTTGACCGAAGCCGGAAATGCTGCCGAGGATAATTTTTGGGTTGCGGGCGCACAACGTATCATAATCCAACCCGAGGCGCTGTTTCACATCAGGCCTGAAATTCTCAACCACTATATCAGCGGTTTCGACCAGCCGCATGAGCACATCGCGACCGTCTTTTTCTTTCAAATTTAACGTTATGGAACGTTTGTTGCGATGCAAGTTCTGAAAATCGGATGTATGGCGCGGCGCACCCAAAGCTCCATCAGGTTCAATCGACTCGGGAGCCTCAATCTTAATGACATCCGCGCCCCAGTCACCAAGTTGTCTGACACAGGTTGGTCCTGACCGCACCCGGGTAAGATCGAGAACCCTAATGCCTTCAAGTGCTGTTGATGCCGGTGTATAAGCCATCATGGATCCCCTTTTTGTCAGTATTAAACCGGTCGGAAGCATTCCGGAAAGTCAGAATTCATACAATAAGCATGAACCGTTGTTGAGCTCAATTTCCGGTTTCACAATGTGGATACCCCAGGGAGGGTGACATTGCTGTTTGGACCAGATATAGAGCGTGGCCATGGCTCCACCACTTCTCACTCTCCAGGATATTCACCTTACCTTTGGCGGCACGCCATTGCTAGAGGGTGTCGACCTGTCGATCTTTGAAAACGCCCGCCTATGCCTGGTTGGACGCAATGGATCAGGCAAATCAACCCTGTTGAAAATCGTTGCCGGATTTATTGAAGCTGACAGCGGGCGGCGGTTTGTCCAACCTGGCACTACTTTACGGTATTTGCGTCAGGAGCCCGATTTTTCTGGCTATAAAACCGCACTGGAATACGTGCAATCCGGCTTGGGGCCCAGCGATGATATCTACCGGGCGCAATATCTGCTCGGGGAACTCGGCCTTGAGGGATCTGAAGATCTTACAACCCTTTCAGGCGGGGAGGCTCGCCGGGTTGGCCTGGCCAACGTTTTAGCGCCCTCGCCGGATATACTCCTGCTCGACGAGCCAACCAACCACCTCGACCTTCCGGCTATCGAATGGCTCGAAACAGAACTTAAAACTCTACGCTCTGCTCTGGTATTAATCAGCCATGACCGGCGGTTTCTCGAAAACCTGTCTGAAGGAACCGTCTGGCTTGATCGTGGTAAAACCCGATATCTGGCAAGAAGCTTCGATCAGTTTGAAGCCTGGCGTGATCAGCTTTTAGAACAAGAAGATTTAGAGGCTCACAAACTTGACCGCAAAATCAAACGCGAGGAACACTGGATTGTCCATGGCGTGACGGCACGTCGCAAACGCAACGTCCGGCGCGTTAAGGAGCTTCAATCACTTCGGCAAGACCGGAGTAAATCCCGCAGTGATCAGGCTCGCTCCAAGGCAAATGTGCAGATGGCCACTCATGAGGGCGGGCTATCAGGCAAAATGGTCATCGAAGCCGAAGGAGTTAACAAATCCTTTGGCAATCGAGAGATCGTTGGGGATTTTTCAATAAAAATCAGGCGAGGTGATCGCATTGGTATTGTCGGTGCCAATGGCACAGGCAAAACGACATTGCTGAATATGCTTGCAGGTCTTGATACGCCGGATACCGGAACCGTCAAAATAGGCGCAAACGTCGAATTGTTGACGCTTGACCAGGCGCGCGAGAGCCTCAATCCCGATCTTAGCCTGCGCGATGCGTTAACCGGCGGCGGATCGGACATGGTGAGCTTGTCTGGAGGCCACAAACACGTTGTCGGTTACATGAAGGATTTTTTGTTCCAGCCCGAGCAGGCGCGAACGCCGATTGGCGAATTGTCAGGCGGCGAGCGCGGCAGGCTGATGCTGGCCCGCGCATTGGCAAAACCGTCAAATCTGTTGATGTTGGATGAGCCGACCAACGATCTTGATCTTGAAACCCTGGACCTTTTGCAGGAATTACTCAGCGATTATACCGGAACCGTCATTTTGGTCAGCCATGATCGTGATTTTCTCGACCGAATTGTAACCTCGGTAGTCTATGGCTCAGGCGATGGCGTCTGGATTGAATATGCCGGCGGCTATTCAGACATGATTCAGCAGCGCGGGGCCGTGGAGAAACAGTCTGCCAGCGGCACCACCGCCAAGAAAAAGCAACAATCGAAAACCAACATACCCAGTGGTATACCCGTGCCTAAACGAAAACTATCGTTTAAAGAAAAACATGCGCTTGAAACCTTGCCAGGCAAAATCGAAAACCTCGAAGCTGAGATTGCCCGAAGCAATGACAAGTTAAACCAGAGCGATTTTTTTGCCCGCGATCCCGAAAACTTCCAGCAGACCGCAGACAGATTGGCCCGGGACCGGGCGGAACTTGAAGACCTAGAGCATCAATGGCTCGAACTCGAGCTATTGCAGGAGGAGTTGAAGGCGCAATGACAACTGAAATCTACGTTGACGGCGACGCCTGTCCGGTAAAGCCAGAGGTTTACCGCGTCGCAGAACGTCACGGTCTAATCGTGCATCTGGTGTCAAATTCAGGCATGAGAATTGAACGAAATCCACTCATTCGCCAAGTTGTTGTACCCGAAGGTCCCGATGCAGCGGACGATTGGATCGTGGAACACATCACCGCTAACGATATTGCGGTAACTGCCGATATACCGTTGGCGGATCGCTGTTTAAAAAAACATGCCCAAGTCATTGGTCCGACCGGCAAAGCCTTCACCCAGGCGTCTATCGGTATGGCGCTGGCTATGCGCGATTTGATGAGCGATTTGCGTGAAAGCGGTGATGTAAAAACTTATAATAAGGCCTTTTCCAAAAACGACCGATCAGCTTTCCTGCAAGCACTCGAACATGCAATTCAGGATATTCGCCGCAGGGTCTGAATGTTAATTAATTTATAGCCGCTGGCCCTTTTGCCATTCCGGCAAACGCTGCTCTTCAACAGCATGGCAGGCGACATTGCTGTCATCAAATAAACGAACTTTTGGAACTTCGCGCCGGCAACGGTCAGTGGCAAAAGGACAACGCGGGTGGAATGTACACCCGGACGGTGGATTGATTGGACTTGGCACTTCGCCGGCGACCTGAGCGCGCGCGACACCGACCTTGGAAAGATCAGGCACAGACTCCAGTAACATTCGCGTATAGGGATGTTGAGGCTGGGTAAAAAGGGTTAGCGTCTCGGCCCACACGACTAAATGACCCAGATACATAACACCCACTATGGTTGAAA
>JAJFHR010000049.1 GCA_021775515.1 Hyphomicrobiales bacterium
GTCGTTCAAAACCACTATCAGGCGGCTATCCATCGACCCGGCATTGTTCATCGCTTCATAGGCCATGCCGGCGCTCATCGCACCATCACCGATAACCGCAACCACATTATTTTTGCGACCATCAAGGTCACGTCCAACCGCCATGCCCAACCCGGCTGAAATAGACGTCGATGAATGAGCGGCACCAAAGGGATCATATTCACTTTCCTCCCGTTTGGTAAAACCCGACAGACCACCTGCCTGGCGCAGAGTACGTATGCGATCCCGCCGGCCGGTGAGAATTTTATGGGGATAGGTCTGGTGGCCGACATCCCAAATCAACCGGTCATCGGGGGTGTCAAAAATATAATGAAGCGCAACAGTCAATTCTACCACGCCCAGGCCCGCGCCCAGGTGCCCGCCGGTAACCGAGACTGCACTAATGGTTTCAGTGCGTAATTCATCGGCAATTTGAGAGAGTTGCCCATCGTTTAACAAGCGCAGATCTCTGGGACATTTTATCGTGTCTAATAGGGGAGTATTTGTCATATAAATTGCTTACGTCCGTTCTTAGCCCAGATAATCTCACCAGACATTTTTTGATCCTGCATATTGCCGCTAAAATGCATCTTCATTAAGACAGGCACAGCCTGAGGGTTCCATTTAAAACACAATTCACTCAACATCCAGAGGTTCTGTGTCTTCAGCTACACCACCAGCACCGATGGTAATTTTTTCAACCCGGGCGGTGGCCTGCTTCAGCAGAGTTTCACATCTGCCTTTCAGCTTTTCGCCTCGTTCGTATAAATCAATCGAAATTTCGAGCTCAACTGAGCCGCTTTCAAGTTTTGCCACAATTGTTTCAAGCTCCGATAAGGCGCTTTCGAAACTCATTTTTTCGATATCTGCCGCAGCATCGCCGTCTTTTTTTTCTGCCATAAATTCTAATTCCTGCGCGCGCACTTAAATTTACTCATTTTAACCAGCTTCCATAAGAGCTGTCACGTGAGCTGAGACCGACCCCTTTAATCCGCCAAGATCATATCCCCCCTCGAGGACAGAAACCAACCTTCCATTTGAGTATTTGTCAGCGTAGTCCATCAACTTCAAAGTGACCCAGCGAAAATCTTCTTCGACGAAATTTAAACCCGCCAGTGGATCATTGCGATGAGCATCAAACCCGGCGGAGATCAACAACAGGTCGGGTTTAAAATCATCCAGCGCCGGCAAAATTACATTCCTGTATGCCTCTTTGAACTCAGCACCGCCTGCCCCACCATTTAACGGGGCATTGAAAATATTGCCAACACCTGTTTCAGACGGTGCACCAGTGCCGGGATAAAGCGGCATTTGATGAGTGGAGGCATACATCAAATCGCGCTCCTGCCAAAATATGTCCTGCGTTCCATTACCATGATGAACGTCAAAATCAACTACGGCGATACGTTCAAGTCCAAGTTCCGCGCGGGCATAGTGGGCGGCTGAGGCGACAATGTTAAAAATGCAAAAACCCATCGCTCTGGTCTTTTCCGCATGATGGCCGGGCGGACGAACGGCGCAAAAGGCGTTATCGACATTGCCTGCTACAACTTCATCAATCGCCCGCGTCATCGCTCCAACCGCCCGCAGGACAATATCAAGCGAGTTTGGACCCATATAGGTATCGGCATCGAGTTGAACCAGTCCTTCGCGTGGCACCGCCCGTTCTATAGTCTCAACATACTCCTCCGGGTGGGCACGCAGAATATGACGGCGATCCCCGATTTGCGCTTCTTCCCGCTTCAGTTCGGCAAACTCATCTTTGTCCAACTGGTCATTGACGGCGCGAATGCGATCCGGCCGTTCCGGATGACCTTCCGGCGGGGCATGATCGGCAAAAGAAGAATGAGACAGGAGAAGTGTTGTCATTATTATTTCCTGATTATTTCCCGGTACCGGACACCGCTTTCAGACTTGCCGGTGCTTTGTAGTCTGCGGGAACAAAAAAGTCTTCAAACAAATCAAATGCGGGGTCAACCCGATATTTATCGAAATCGGTCTCACCATGTTCTGCAAGCAACGTGTCGTCAATGCAGAAATTTCCTGAAAATTCATTGGCGGGTTTGGTGAGAATAAGGTGAGCGGCGTCAGCAACAATTTCAGGCGTTCGTGAGGACTTCATCATGCTATCGTCACCAACAATATATTTTATTGCTGCAGTTGCAATCGTTGTGCGCGGCCATAAGGCGTTTACGCCGATGCCGCGAGATTTGAATTCTGCCGCCAATCCCAACATGCACAGGCTCATACCAAATTTGGCCATTGAATAAGCCACATGCGGTCCAAACCATTTCGGATTCATATCCAGCGGTGGAGACAAACTCAGGATATGCGGGTTTTCTGCTTGCAACAGATGAGGCAGGCACAGTTTCGAGACCATGAAGGTGCCACGCGCATTGACCTGGTTCATAAGGTCATAACGCCGCATGGCTGTATCAAGAGTGCCCGTAAGTTGTATGGCGCTGGCATTGTTTATGCAGATATCAATGCCGCCAAATTTTTCAACAGTTTGCTCTACAGCCGCACTCACCTGGGCTTCATCGCGAATATCAACGATGAGGGGTAGCGCAGCACCGCCGGCATTTTCTATTTCTTCAGCGGCGGTATAAATTGTCCCGGGTAATTTGGGGTGGGGTTCAGCGGTTTTTGCGGCAATGGTAATATTTGCACCGTCACGCGCCGCCCGAAGTGCGATTGCAAGGCCGATCCCGCGACTTGCACCGGTTATAAACAGCGTCTTGCCTTTAAGTGTGGTCATTCTTCAAGCTTTCAATGTCAGTGCTATTTCAGCGGAAGCTGCCAAAAGCGCGTCCCCGGAGGTCATAATCGCGGCTGCCAAGGATTGGGTTTCAGGCAGATGGTGTTCGGCGAGATAACGTAATATGGCTGCATTCCCTGTCTTGCGCGATAAATCAGTTTGCTGATCGTCTTCAGATTGTACGAGTTGGCCACCGGCGAGGAAACCTGCTCCGGCGGTTAATCCAAACAGGCGCAGATACGGGGTAGCACCTGCCAAAGCCTGGTCCGGTTCACTGATATATGTCTGCTGCATCCAAGCGGTTACACGTTCCAGATCTTCAATCGCGGCTATCAGGCAGGGACCGGTTCGGCCAAATTCCGGCAAGTTGGATTTACCGACACGATTAGCGATTTGCTTAAGTTCCGCAATTAATGTTTCAACTGTTTTTCCATCCTGCAATGCTAATTTGCGCGTCACCAGGTCAATTGCCTGGATGCCGTTTGTACCTTCATAAATCGGAGCAATTCGGGCATCGCGATAATGTTGAGCTGCACCGGTTTCTTCGATAAAGCCCATGCCGCCATGCACCTGTATGCCCAGCGAGGCAACTTCAACGCCGATGTCGGTGCTGAACGCCTTGGCGATGGGGGTGAGCAATCCGGCTCGTGCTGCATTTTTTTGGCGTGTCAGTTCGTCAGGCGCACCATTTTGCAGATCTATGGCACGGGCGGTCTGGTAGCAGATAGCCCGGGCCGCAGCCGTCATTGCCCGCATTGTCATCAACGTGCGCCGGATATCAGGGTGATTGATAATATCCACCGGGCCTTTGTCATCCCGCCGTTGGCCCTGTTTTCTTTCGTGTGCGTAGACTATCGCCTGTTGAGTGGCACGTTCCGCAATAGCAACGCCTTGAATACCCACATGCCGCCGCGCATTGTTCATCATGGTGAACATACAATACAGGCCCCGGTTTTCTTCGCCAATCAGGTATCCGGTAGCACCCTCTTTTTCACCAAACGACATGACACAGGTTGCACTTGCATGAATGCCAAGCTTGTGCTCAAGCCCGGCGCAGGCGATGTCATTTCGTCTGCCCTGAGAGCCGTCTGAATTCACCAGATAATTTGGCACCAGAAACAACGAAATTCCTTTGGTGCCTGACGGTGCATCCGTCAGCCGGGCTAAAACAAAATGAACAATGTTGTCGGTAAGATCATGATCACCATAGGTAATGAAAATCTTGGTTCCTTTAATCAGATAAGTGCCGTCGGGCTGGCGTTCAGCTTTGGTGCGTAAATTTCCAAGGTCAGAACCTGCATGCGATTCCGTCAGGTTCATCGTGCCCATCCACTCGCCACTGACAAGCTTTGACAAAAACATACCTTTAAGTTCATCCGATCCATGCTGGCTTAAAGCTTCGACCGCCCCTTGGGTTAAAACCGTGCCGATGCCAAAGGCCATGGAAGCTGAATTCCACAATTCCTGGGTGGCAAGACTTAAAATCAAAGGCAGGCCCTGCCCGCCGTAATCTTCGTCACCC
>JAJFHR010000050.1 GCA_021775515.1 Hyphomicrobiales bacterium
TGTGCTTCGGTCGCCACCTTGTTAAGCACGCTCATATTGCCGTCATCCGGTGCCGAACAATTAAAACAGCCGGGTCCGAAAATAGATCTGTTGGCTTCTTCGTAAAATGCTGCCCAGCCGACAACAGGCAATTCCAGGCCGCCGCGTGATTTTGGCATCTGCGGTGCCCACAGCCCGGCACTTTTAGCTTTTGTGCGCAAACCTTCAAGAACTGAGAGTTTGATATTTTCATACTCATTAAAATTCGACCGGTCCGCTTCAATCGGCAAAATTTCATCGGCCACAAACGCCCGCACACGCAGACGCAGCGCATCAATTTCCGCAGGTAATGTAAAATCCATCTTTCTACTCTATCCCGTGACCAACCCGTGGCCACCATCAATATTTATCGCCGAACCGGTCATGAAACCTGAAGCCGGTGAGGCCAGCAATAACAATAATCCATCAAGGTCCGACACATCACCCAGCCGCCGTTGCGGGATCGTCCTGATCATGGCGCGGCCTTCATCGGTGTCAAAATAATCGCCGTTGATTTCCGTTAAAATATAGCCCGGACAAATGGCATTGACACGGATATTATGTTTCGCAAGCTCCAGCGCCATGGCTTTGGTCAATTGTATAACCGCAGCTTTAGAGGTCGCATAAGCAGCAACTCCGGGCAACACACGTTTTCCCAACAGCGAGGCAATATTGATGATAGAGCCACCTTTGCCGCTGGCCAGCAAACGTCTCCCGGCTTCGCGCGCGCACCAAAAAACACCGTTCAAATTAGTATCAAGCGTGGCAAGCCAGTCGTCATCCTTCATATCAAGTACCCGCGAAGCAACGGCAATGCCGGCATTATTGACGATTATCTCAGGTGTCCCGACCAGACTTTCCGCCTGATCAAAGGCCAAGCTCACAGATGCCCGGTCAGTCACATCCATCGCCACGGCTTGAAGATTTCCGCCCTCAGCAGCAACCTCTTCCATCAGGTCTTGCAGCCGGTCAACCCGCCGGGCGCAGGCAACAACCCGCGCCCCGTTTTGCGCCAGCACCTGTGCAAACCGCCAGCCCAGGCCGCTCGAGGCCCCGGTAACCAGGGCAATTTTGCCGTCAATATTGAAATCGAAGGAATCACTCATTGCCGCTCAAGGGTAACGGGCAATCGCGTTTCGTTACCAGAAAAAAATCTTCGATTAAAAATTATCTATTGGAGCCACCCCATTTGTGCGTCATTCTTTGCGCCGGGGGCAAGCTAGCGGCGATCATTCAACCCAAGACAACAACGGTTAATTCACGTCACCGCCAGGCAATATGCCAACAGTAAAGTAAACGCCTGATCACCGCTGGCTGTAAATCCGGTCAATCCGGCTTAAAGCGTGTCTCCTTTTTTCAGAATTATTTGATACACTTTAACCCTTTGTTTTTGCCAGACACGCTTTAGAAAAAAGCCCGCGCCACCATGTAAATTCCGACAAATATCAGGGCGACAAAAAACACTTTGCGGAACAGCTCTTCCGATAAATGGTGGCGCAATCGCTGGCCCAGCAGCATGCCCGCCGTAATCGGAACAAGTGCCGCTGCTGATATCGAGGCTGATTGCAGGCCTATCAGATTGCGCTGCCAAAAGAACAGGCCAAGAGCAACAGTAATCGTGAAAAATATAATGCCCAATGCCTGAATAAATTGATCGCGGGAAAGCCCCAGCGTTTGGATATATAACACGCCCGGAACCATGTAGGAGCCAGTGAGGCCAAAGACGAAGCCACCGGCAGCCCCCATAACCGGCGATAGCCAGAGCTCATTTTCACGCGGTGGCGAAAGTTGCGGTCGCGCCAGGCTGAAAACAGAATATGAAAATAACAAGATCCCCAATACGGCAACCAAAGGTGCCGTCTCCACCGAGGCCAATATGCCCACTCCCAGCCAAATGCCGGCAATTGACATCACCAGCATCGTCCATAATCGCTTGACTAGGTTGATTAGTGCACCACCAGCAAGAGCCTGCCATACGTTGGTGACGACAGCCGGGATGACCAGAAGCGCCATAGCCTCTTTCAACCCGATGGTTGTCGCCAGCATGGCCAACACAACAACGGGAAAACCAAGGCCGATTACCCCTTTGACAAAACCACCCAGCAAGAATGCCAGGGCGACCAGAAAGATGGTGTCATAGCTTAAACTAACCGACATGAAAGCGATCCAACCAGAGAAGGGACGTTGGTTCAGGAGTGTGCAAAGAAATGCTGCTCCCAGTTAGCCCCGCCCAAAAGCTTATGTCAATTGGGGTTGATTGAGCGGCGAAATCGACATCAATCGTGCATAGGCCCGGCCAGAGCGAGTGTGCCGGTTTGATATCACCAAATGAGCTGGTTGAACCGGTCATGCGTTAGTCTGCATCGGCACAAGGGGTTCGCACGGTTTGGGATTTTTCTGAGTCAACGAGAATACGATCCTTGAGGAAATTTCTTCCGATTAGCAGTTGATAAGCCATCCCAGTTCTATCGGCGAGCGTAAATTCGCTGCGCGCGCTGTGTCCGGCCACGCACACCAGCAGGTCGATGACCGGACGGGTTTCTAAGACCGTGCCCGCACGGCGTATGACAGCGGTTCTTGTTTGTGCGGTTTCAATGACAATAGTCTCACCGCCGGCGCTGGTGATATTAAAGCGCACAAAAGTCTTTCCCTCTTTCATAAACCGCTCATAACCGGCAGCATTAATGGACGAGGTACGCGCACCGGTATCCAGTTTGGCGGTAAATCTGACGGCAGGAGTGCCGAGCCAGATTGTTTCGATATAACTTGCAACAGTTTTATTGGCCGCCGCTGCTATTGTAGCCGGGCACAACAGGCCAAGAAAAAGAGAAAACCCCAACCGTGACAACATTTAGTAGACATCTTTGCGATTAGTGCTAACAGTTTTAAGCCTCACACCTTCGCCTGACATATGGCGGGATATTTAATTCTATGAAAAAGAAGACAAAATCTAAAGAAAAAATGATAATCGGCTGGCGTGAGTGGTTATCTTTTCCTGATCTTGGAATACCCGCAATCAAGGCCAAAGTCGACACCGGTGCGCGCACCTCGGCGATCCATGCTTTTGATATCCGCGAATTTACCAAGGACGGCCAGCCTTTTGTCGAATTTACCGTTCACCCGGTGCAACACAACCGGAAACCGGAAGTACGCTGTTGCGCGGCGGTAATGGATTTGCGTATGATAACCAGTTCCAACGGTGGACGCTCACGACGCTATATTATCAAGACGAGGGTCCGCATTGGCGAGCGGACATGGCCGATAGAACTTTCATTGGCCAGCCGCGATCAACTGGGGTTTCGAGCGCTGCTCGGGCGCCAGGCTATTCGTAAAAATTGTATTATTAACGCAGGCTCTTCATACAAGGCCGGCATTCCGTCCAGCACCCTGCCTAATGTGAAAAAGGGGGAGAAATGAAAATTGCTTTGTTGTGCCGCAATCCGGATTTGTACTCACACCTTCGCTTAGTCGAAGCAGCCGAGATACGCGGCCATGAAATCGAAGTTATCGACCACCTTCGCTGCCAGGTTAATATTACCTCACACCGGCCTAGCGTGATTTACCGTGGCGAAAAGGTCCCGCGTTTTGACGCCGTTATTCCGCGAATTGGCGCCTCAGTTACATATTTTGGTACGGCGGTCTTGCGCCAGTTTGAAATGATGGGCGTATACTCGATTAATGAATCGGTTGCCGTCACGCGCTCGCGCGATAAACTGCGCTCACTGCAATTACTTGCCCGCAGCGGCGTCGGCATGCCGGTTACGGTATTTGCCCACCGCACATCGAAGGCCGAAGATATTCTGAAAACCATCGGTGGGGCGCCGGTGGTAATCAAACTGCTTGAAGGCACGCAGGGGGTTGGTGTTGTGCTGGGTGAAACCGAAAAATCGGCCGCCAGTATCATTCAGGCATTTGGCGGTGTTAAAACTGACATCCTGGTGCAGGAGTTCGTCAAGGAAGCGGCCGGTGAGGACATTCGTTGCATTGTTGTTGGCGGCAAGGTTATTGCCGCCATGTTGCGCAAGGGCAAAGAGGGCGATTTTCGTTCTAATTTGCATCAGGGCGGAACAGCAACAATCGCCCGCATCACCCCGGCAGAACGATCAACAGCTGTCTCGGCTGCCAAAATAATGGGATTGAACTTCTGTGGTGTCGACCTGCTGCGCTCCAATCATGGCCCGGTGGTGATGGAAGTGAATTCGTCGCCCGGTCTTGAGGGTGTTGAAAAGGCGACTGGAAAAGACGTCGCCGGGCAGGTTATCGAGTTTCTTGAGCGTAAGGCCAAAACTGGAAAAACAAACACCAAGGGCAAAGGGTGATGGCTCGGGGCAATTTTGAGATCGCCGGCGCAAAAATCAAACCCGGCGAGCGAAGAACCGTCGAGATCGATTTGAGCGTACTTTCCAATCACGTGCCAGCTCGTTTATTGGTACATGTGATGCACGGGAAAAAACCAGGCCCGGTAGTTTTCGTTTCAGCAGCAATTCACGGCGATGAGGTGATCGGCGTAGAGATCATAAGGCGGTTAATAAAGACCGTTTCCAAAAAAGCGATCGCTGGCACCGTCATGTTCATTCCGATCGTCAATACCTATGGTTTTATTGGTCATTCACGCTACCTTCCTGACCGGCGCGATCTTAACCGAAGTTTTCCCGGTTCAGACAACGGGTCACTTGCCGCCCGCCTTGCCAAGGTTTTTTTGTCTGAGATCGTCGAGCGCGCAGACTTTGGCCTGGATTTACATTCAGCCGCCGTTCACCGCACAAATCTGCCACAGATCCGAACTGACCTGGGCCACAATAACCTGCAAGAATTGGCCAGTGTTTTTGGCGCACCGGTGGTGTTGAATGCCAACTTACGCGATGGTTCACTACGCCAGGTCGCACAGGAGATCGGCTGTGATATGTTGCTTTATGAGGCTGGTGAAGCGCTAAGGTTTGACGAATATGCGATTCGCGTGGGTTATCGTGGTGTACTCAATATTCTGCGCGAGTTGAAACTAATTAGAGGCGAAAAATTCAAAAGCCGGATCAAACCGGTATTATCGCATGCCTCGCGTTGGCTTCGCGCACCTGACGGTGGATTGCTGCGGGCCTACAAAGGTCTTGGCGATGGAATTGAGATTGGAGACGTGCTCGGTGTGGTCTCCGACCCGCTCGGTAAAACCGATATGCCGGTTATTGCGGATAGTGCTGGTATCATCATCGGACGCACCAACATGCCGATTGTCAATCAGGGAGATGCTTTATTTCACATCGCATCGGTCTTCGATTCCTCCAAGGCTGAAAGCCTGTTTGAACGGCACGAAAAAATCACCGAAACAGATCCCGACTTTGAAAACGAAGAAATCGTGTGACGATCTAAAGCCTGTCTCGCAAAAGTGGGCACCGGTTTTGCGAGAAAGACACGCGCAAAAACATCCACTCCCGGGAATGTCTGGTTTTGGATTCAGCCAAACTTGCCGCCACCGCATTTTACCCGCCGCTCTGCCAGGTTTTAATTGCCTCCTGCGGCGAGATTAACATGATGATGTTGAGGGTAAGATTATCGCGGATCATGTAACCCACGAATAATTCGGCCGCAATAACAAAGCTTATGGAAAACCACACCGGCAGCCGGGCGGCGAGGAAAAACCCCAAGGCCATAAACACGATATCACTGAGGGAGTTGAGCACACTGTCGCCGTAGTAATCGAGCGAGATTGTAGCCTCGCGATAACGGTTGATTATGAAATCCGTGTTCTCGAAAATCTCCCAGGCTGATTCTATAATTATCGCGATAATCGATTTTGCACCGATCGGCAAAGATCGCGCAAACTTAGACAATATTGCATAGTACAATATGCCGTGGATCATATGTGAGGGCGTATACCAATCCGAGATATGTTGTGAATTTTCAGAGCTGATGGTTGTGCCATGCCACAATTTTACATAACCGCACGCACAAATCGGCACCCGGCCCATGAGCCAAAGAGTGAGCCCAGTGACTAAAATAAGCACAACGCCGATCAAAGCATATATGCGGCCGGAATT
>JAJFHR010000006.1 GCA_021775515.1 Hyphomicrobiales bacterium
CGTTGGTATCGGCCTTTGTATCGTCACTTTTTTTCGTTTGAGAGGATTTGGCGGGTGTTTCCTTATCCAGCTCTCGAGCAAACGTATCATCCCTGCCTCGTTTATCGCCGGACGGAGAGACGTCTGGCCTTGCCTGCCGGGTGCTGGGCAGTGGATCCGGCCGGTTAGATGGCAGCAGAAGATTGGCAAGTTGTTGTGGCAAAGGTTTGCTCGCACGTCTGGTTTCAATTGCCATTGTTATAAGCAAGCGTCAGGCCAGTTTTGGAGAGTGGAGAAAATCGTTTTAATTCAATGGCTTAAAATAATTTTCGCATTGTCTCGACGTTTCTGGCAGCGGGGGCTGGGCAAATTGTGCCGCGTAGATTGCCAATTGTGCCGACTTGGGGATCGGGGTGCAGTCAAACAGGTCGTTAAAATTCAGTCTTAGTTTTTCTGGCAAAAACTGCGTAGTTGAGGCATAAGCTCTGTGAACGGGTTGGGGAGAGAATTGAATTGGCCATTTGGCCATGGCACGTTCTTGTATTGTCAACGTTTAAACCCATCTATCGTTTGTTATGAACTCAAATTCGAAGTTAAATAGCCTGGATTTGCCAGGAGCGCCTGAAGACAATCGGATTGTGGTTGCAATGTCAGGAGGTGTTGATTCGTCGGTCGTGGCCGCAAAGCTTAAACGCGAGGGCTATGACGTAATCGGTATTACCTTGCAGCTTTATGACCACGGCGAAGCGGTCATGCGCAAAGGCGCGTGTTGTGCCGGGCAGGATATTCACGATGCCAGGCGTGTGGCCGAGCTTTTGCAAATTCCGCATTATGTTTTGGACTACGAAGACCGCTTCCGGGCTTCCGTCATCGAGGATTTTGCCGACAGTTACCTGGCCGGAGAAACACCAATTCCGTGTATCCAGTGCAATCAGAAAGTGAAGTTCAAAGACCTGTTTGACATGGCCAAAGATCTGGGTGCGGCAGCACTTGCCACCGGCCATTATGTGACCAGCAGAAGGTTGCCGGGCAAACAAGACCTTCGATCGTTGCACAGGGCGATTGATGGCGATCGGGATCAAAGCTATTTTCTCTTCACGACAACAAGTGAACAGCTAGATTTTTTGCGCTTTCCCTTGGGGCAATTGCATAAATCGGAAACGCGCGAATTAGCCCGTGAATTGGGCTTGGGTGTGGCATCGAAACCCGATAGCCAGGATATTTGTTTTGTACCATCGGGCCGGTATACCTCAGTTATCGAACGGCTGCGTCCCCATGCCGCAAATCCCGGAAATATTGTCGATCAATATGGCGAGGTTTTGGGCCGCCATAACGGTATTATCAATTACACCATTGGCCAGCGGCGTGGCCTTGGCATCGCAGCGGCTGAACCATTTTTTGTTGTCGGCCTTAATGCTGACAAATCTGAGGTTATAGTCGGCCCTCGCGAGGTCTTGTTAACCAGGCGGATTGTGTTAAGGGAGGTGAACTGGCTGGGAGACGGCTTGTTAGCAGAGCAGTCGAGTGCCGAAAAAGTTGATCTATTTGTAAAGGTGAGATCGACGCATGATCCACAGCCTGGCTATCTGGCGGTTGAGAATGGAGAAATAATTATTTATCTGTTGGAAGGCGAATATGGCGTTTCACCTGGCCAGGCTTGCGTCTTTTATGACAGCGGGAAAAGCGGCTCGCGCGTGCTTGGCGGCGGATGGATAAAAACAGCGGAGAACTGCCTGGATCAATCACGCTGGCACGGGCAGGTGAAAAATGAAGAAAGACGAGCCTGAATTTTTGCTCCTGGGACAGATTAATGAGGAAGATCTGAGGGAAATTAGCTTGTATTTTCGAATCAATTAAATTGGTGGAGCATAAGTTGGATTTACGAAGCGGCGTTGCAGATGAATTGTTTGTGCGTCTACCCGGGTTCCAGCTGTAGTTAACAATGTGGCGCTTGGCGGTGTGTAGCAGTCGTGCTGTTGGGATGCCAAAGATCAATTCAACACCTAATTATCTTTATTGGAGACAGGGTTGCAAACAAAAATAAATAATAGATTTGGTCTTCGGCTTGGCGAAAGGCTTGAATTCTACAAAGGCTGGCTGGCCAATCCGAAAGCGGTTGGAGCCATAACGCCGACGAGCCTGACAACGGCCCGAATAATGGCAAGTGTGATCCGCCCCGACAGCGGTTTGAAAGTGCTGGAATTGGGTCCTGGCAATGGTGTGACCACTCGGGCAATTCTCGAGCACGGTGTGCGGCCCGCTGATCTTTATTCAATTGAGTTTACCGAGAGTTTTTTGCCGGGACTGAGGTTACGCTATCCTGGTGTAAATTTTATTCATAATGATGCATTCAATATTTCACAGATTAGTGCTGATCTGGAAATTGACAAATATGATGCGGTAATTTCAGCGCTCCCTCTCCTCAACTTCCCGGTGGCCCAGCGGATCCGTTTGGTTGACATGATACTTGAACTGCTCGAGCCTGGACGTCCATTGGTCCAGTTTTCCTACGGGCTGAGCCCGCCCGCCCCCACGCGCCCGGAAAAATATACGGTGAAGCGGCTGGGTACCGTTTTGCGCAATTTGCCACCGGCGCGCATTTGGACCTATCAGAAGGCAAGCTAAAGCTAAAGCGTGTCTCGTCTTTTCGGATTGATTTGACACGCTGTAGTTCCTTGTTTTTGCGCGAGTCTTTTTCGCAAGACCGGTGCCGACTTTTGCGAGACAGGCTGTAGCCCGTTTTTTTGTTGAGTGGACTTCCCACCAGGTGGTTCACATCGGTAGTCAACAACTTTGGTCGTATGGCAGATCCGCATATCCTCACGTAACCGGTAACAGGAAAAGATTTTTTCCGGAAGGCTGGCCATACCGATTTGGTGGTTTAAAAGACATCGGTCGAAATCAGATAATTTCTGACTGGAAAAACTTTTTTCGAAGTTATGAAATGCCGGGAAATGGTGAGAAAAACAGGTTTAAATCCCGAAAAAATTCAAATATTATTATATTGTAAGCCGTCAAGTTAGTACGGTTGAGAAGTAAATACTATATAAGAAGAAACAGAGAGGCCAGGAACTTGTCGTCGTCAGTGTTGATGAATGAGGATGCTGTTAAGCGCGCTTATGCGCGGTTGGCGCCGTTTTATAATTTCTCTTTTGGTACAGTGTTGCAATCCGGACGTGAGCATGTGGTCGACATCATCAACCGGCGCAGCGGCAAAGTTCTTGAAGTTGGCGTTGGCACCGGCATTTCTTTGAGCAAATACAAAAAACATTTGACGGTTACGGGGATTGACCTCAGCCCGGAGATGTTGGCAAAAGCGCGCGCGTGTGTGGCCCGCGAGCGCCTGGATCATGTTGACGATGTGATCGAAATGGATGCGGCCGATCTCAAGTTTGACGATGACAGTTTTGATACGGTGGTGGCGATGTATGTGCTAACCGTGGTGCCTGATCCCGACAGGGTGATGGCGGAATTGGCGCGCGTATGCAAACCGGGCGGAGAGGTCATAATTATTAGTCATTTCAGCCAGAAATTTGGTGCGCGCGGCAAGATTGAAAAGGTGTTTGCGCCCTTTGCCGAAACTCTCGGCTGGCGGTCGGAATTTCCCATATCCAGGGTTATGTCACAGGATAACCTGCAGTTGACCGAAAACGTGCAGATGCCGCCGTTGGGGCTGTTTAACCTGCTGCGGTTTGTCAAGAATGAAGCGCCGTCTGATATGCCGCCATTGCCGAATAGTGCAGCTCAAGGCGACATTGGCCAGGGCCAGGCTTATGGGGCGGGCGCTTGAGGTGTTAAGTTAATCTTTCACGGTGAGTTGTGCTTGACTTAGGACCAAGAGCGCCTTTATATCGCGCTCAAATCTTTGCACAAGCAAGGCGGAGTAGCTCAGCTGGTTAGAGCAGCGGAATCATAATCCGCGTGTCGGGAGTTCAAGTCTCTCCTCCGCTACCAATTTTTTCCAGATACTTTCCAAAGACATGGGTTAAGTCATATGTGTATTGATACGGCATGGACTTGAGGGATTTATTCGCGTGAAGTGGTTGTGCTGTTCCTGTGCGGTAAAATTCCTAATTGCTCGCTCACTTTATGAAATTCATCAAGGTTGCCTCAGGTCCAATTGCGCGGCTTTTGCGTTCCACATCCACATTGGTTGACCGGTCGTTAGGTGGATTCCGCCTAGCCAATTGTCGCGATCAATTGCGCTAAAACCATCAAGTTCTCCGGCTAACACTTGGTTGCCCGCAGAGGTTAAAAAAAGGTCCTGCTGGTGAAACTCCTCTGCAGAAATTTCGCTTCCCTGTGGGGTTTGAAAGGTTTGACCGGATATGCAGGATAAAAGAGGAACCTGTGTTGTACAAAGATTTTCGATAAGCGAATAAGTCATCCAATCGCCAATAAAAAGGGCGGTTTCATATTCCATGTTTTTGACAAAAATGTCTCCGGGCCGACTTGTTCCGTTTGAGATTAGCGTTAGGATCTGCCGCTCGGTTCGCGTCAGGCCATCGTTAATCCAGGGAAATTCTTCGAGGTGGCGCTGCAGGGCTGCTTTTAAAAACGGCAATGGTTGAAGATCACTGGCGAGGAAGGTTTCCAGGGATTGCGGATTTTCACATCGGAAGGCTGCCCACCCTTGCTTTGCGAGGTGTAAATGTGCATGCGTGACGGGTTGGCGGGTCTTAAACAGCGAGGCCATTTGCTCGCTGTTTAATTGGCCAAGACCGCGAAACGGTTTGATGCTGTCAAATCTGTCGATACAGATGATGCTCAGAGCAGGCGGCTGATGGTCCGGTATGAAAAACCAGTCCAGCAGTTGCAGAATTTGTAATTGGTCGAGCAAATCATGTTCAAACCACAAGATGACTTCTTGATATTGTTGGGCCGACTTCAATTGCAGATCTCTGAGATGAAATTCGCACTCGGCTTCGCTGCGGCTGCCGGGCATTGAAAGATATTTAGCCCTAAGCCTGCTGACCTCATCGAGGCTGAATTTGGCTGGAAAAGGTCCGTGGTGCATTGGATCGCGCCAGGGTAATACATCGCCGTCAACGGCAGATGTTTTCAAAATGTTGGCTGCACCGTCGCCGTTGGTGATGTGGAGATATTCCAGCATGTCAATGTCCCGCGATTGAGCTGATGTGGGCCAACTTGCTTTGGCGTTTCACGATCAGCTTATACTTGCTATTATTTCAAGAGCGATTCGGGAATTCACTAGATGATTGTATTTGCCCATGATGCGCGCTGATAAGCGGGAGGAAGATGCGCTCAGACAAGTTAATGAGCGTTTGGAGCAGGCTATTGATTCCATTTCCGATGCTTTTGTTTGGTATGATGCCGATGGCAAGCTGGTTTTATGTAACCAAAATCACCGCGATTTCTTTCCACACCTTGGGGATATTTATCATCCCGGGATCAGCCGGGAAGAAATTTTTAGGCACCATGCGGAGGCTATGTTCGAAAAAGATCCGACGTTTAAGGTTGAAGATTATCTTAGTGAACGGCGAAAACTGACGCATACGCCCCGGCCCGACCGTGAAGCGCAACTGTTCGACGGCAGGTGGGTTGCTATTCGCGAAAGACCGGTTGCGGGCGGGGGTATGGTTTCAATCCGTACGGATATTACCGACCGGAAAAAAACTCAAGATACAATCGCCGGCTTGCTGAAGCAAAACGAATTGATTCTCGCGTCAACTGGCGATGGAATTTTTGGCCTGGATTTAGAAGGCCGAACCACTTTTGCCAATGCCGCGATGGCAAGGATGACCGGTTGGGGAGCCGAAGAGTTGATCGGCAAATTTCTGCATGATATTTTTCGCCACACCAGGCCGGATGGAAACCCCTGTCCGCGCGAGGAATGTTCAATTTGCATCGCCCACAATGACAGCAAGGCCTACCGGGTATATGAATAGGTTTTTTGTCGCAAAAACGGTACCAGTTTCCCGGAGGAATATGTCAGCACACCGATTGAGTAGGATGGGGAGATTGTCGGCGCCGTCGTGGCGGCTCGCGACATAACCAGTCGTAAAAAAGCAGAAAAAGAACTTATCCGCCACCGCGACCATTTGCAGGAGCTGGTTGATGCGGCAACCGCAGACTTAAATTTCAAAGCCAGGGAGCTTAAGCGGGCTCTGGAGAAGGAGCAGGAGTTGAATGAGTTGCAGCGAAGGTTTGTCGCGATGGCAAGTCACGAGTTGCGTACGCCCCTGGCCATTATAGATTCGTCCGCACAACGGCTGAAAAGACGCCTCGATAACAACGAACTGACCGCTGAAAATGTTGACAAAAGGGTTGGTAAAATCAGGGGCGCCGTTCAACGCATGATACGGCTGATCGAAAGCACAATGTCAGTTGCCCGAATGGATGAAGGAAAATTGGAAGTCAATTTCGGGCCGTGTAACGTCGCGGAAGTTCTTAAGGCCGCATGTTCAAGCCAACAAGAGATCTCGGAAAATCATATTATCTCATGTGAGCTATTAGATCTTCCTGAAACCATACCGGCCGATAGGCGGGCCTTGGAGCAGGTTTTGGCAAATCTGCTGTCAAATGCGGTGAAATATGCAGCTCACGCTCCGGTTATAGATGTTACCGCTTTTTCCGCTGTGAGCGATGTGATCATCTCGGTGCAAGATTACGGCATCGGCATTGATGCGGACGATCTAAACCGGATTGGCGAAAGATTTTTCCGCGCCAAAACCTCTGCCGGTATAGAAGGCACAGGCATTGGCCTTAATCTAGTGAAAACTCTGGTTGAGATGCATGATGGAACGTTAAAGGTAGAAAGTGAGAGGGACAAAGGCAGTAAATTTATTATTCGCATTCCAATTACGCGACAATTGCGACAAGAACCCACGGAAAAAGGGCAGGCAAGGTTGTTTTAAAAAAGGGTGAAAACAAACCATGACCACGATCCTATGTATCGAAGATGAACCCGAACTTCGTGAAGACATCGCTGAAGAGCTGGCAAGTGCCGGTTATGATGTTAAACAAGCGCGCGACGGTCACGAAGGTTTGCAGATGATAATCAACTATAAACCGAGCCTGGTGCTTTGCGATATTACCATGCCTCGGAAAAACGGTTACCAGTTGCTCAAAGAAATTAGAGAGAACTACTCAATTTTTGCCGAAATGCCGTTCATTTTTGTATCGGCTCTGGCCGATAGGGAGAGAATTCTCGCCGGTTTGTCCGATGGGGCAGACGCCTATCTCACTAAACCGATCGACTATGAACTCCTCCTGGCAACGGTCAAAGCGAGCCTGCGGCAAATTGATCGAATTAAAGATAATCAAAAACAACAATATGTCTTGGATGATTAAGTTGCGGGCTTTTTTTGTCCGGAAATTTTGATGACATCCACTGGCAGGTAGATTTGTGCGCCGAATTGCCCGAGCGCTGCATCTTTATCCGTTCTCGTCGATGATCAGTTCGAATTCCGCTGAGCCGAAATCTTGCCCGTTTATGCGCAAAGACAGGCCTTGCCTGCCGCCATAATAACGACGCGTGGTAATGGGCCGAATACGATGAGATCGTACAAGCCTGCGCCTTTCACCTGGCTGGAGAGTGAATTTAGTCCATTTGAATACTTTTGCAGCGAGTTGGCCATTGGCTTTCTTGAAGTGTACGAGATAATCAATAATAAGTGGCTGAGCCGTGTTGGCGGTTGACCTTAAAAGGGCGGAAAATTTTAACGCCGTTCCATAGTTTACCTTTGCCGTATCGATTATGAGCGTCTCCAGATCAAGCAGAGGTGTTTGGAGTCCGAAGGCCTCAAGGGTGGGTTTGTGGCCCTGTTTGATCAAGGTCCGGCACGCGTGCCGGATAAGTTTTTCGCGGTGTTTGTCAGCACCTTGCCGCCAGTCACCAGCTAGGCGGGCAACCCGGTCGGCGTGGTCTTTGGCAATGTCGTTGAGGTGATTGGCCACCGAGCGGCGAACGTATTCTTCGCTGTCATCGCGTAAAGCTTCCAGAATAGGCAGCATAGGGGAGGGGTCATCGATTAACCGCGGCAGTTGCATTGCCCAGGGCAGGCGCGGACGGGTGCCCTCGGAGACAAGGCGGCGCACATGTCTGTTGGCATCATCGGCCCAGTTGGCCATTATGGCCAATGCGCGCTCCTGATCTGCCAGCAGAAAATATCGAATGCCAAATTCAGAAGAAGACCGCATGGTCATCTGCCGCAGTAATTCAAGCGATCCGTCGAAATCTTCGATGCCATGTTGTCCCACCACCATCGTCAGCGGCTGGACACCCCAGCCGCAAAGGCCGTCTTTGTCACTGGGCTGATTTGCATGATCAAATTCATCGGGATGCAACACAGCTTGAAGAATTCGGACGCGGTCCTTGTGGTCACGGGGCAGGGCATGATGCAACTGGTCAGCGATCAATTGCGCACGTGCTTTGAATTCCAGGTTTTCAAGGTCAGCTAAAATCGGTTTTTCAAATTTCAGCCGATTAAATCCCGAATGATGCCGCTGCAGATGATCTGCAAGACACGCCACCAGTCGTTTCGAAAAAACATTTTTGAACGGCTCCACGTGATATCCTCTAGTTTGTCATTCAGTGCAATTCGCCGGTCATATTAATTGCGATGATACAATCAGATTTTGCGGAATATTTGCAGAATGCCTGCCTGTCGGCGAATCGATTCTGGGCTGTGAGCAGCCGATTATATGTGAACGCATCAAAAAAAGGTGAGTTTAGTGATGGGAAAAAATTGATTAGTCTTCGGGCTGACGGGGCCAGTGTTTAGGTCAGACATATGAAAAACAATGCGGCGGCGAATTTTCGTAACGAGGCACTTGGCTTGTTGATTTTACGGCTGGGGCTCGCCTGGTTTTTGTTTGTGTGGGCGGTTAATAAATTGCTCGCTCCCGTGCAATATCAAAAAATCTGGGGCTATTTCCATGGCATCGATATTGGCTCGACAATGCCGTACGTTATGGGCAGTGCACAGATTATTATTTGCCTTGCCATGGTCTTGGGGCTGTGGCGGACTGTGACATACGGGTTGGCTTTTGTTATGCACGCGGTGACTATCGTCGTGATTTCACCCAGCCTGATGGCACCTTTTTTGATTGTCAATGGTTTCCCCACCAACCGCAATGCCTCTATTGCCGTTGCCGCCCTGGCAGGGTTTGCCGCACTTTGGCTGTTACGCCATCGCGACCACTGGTCGCTGGATCGATTGTTGGGAAAAAACAAAATCAAAGGTTGAATGTCTCGTCTCATGACAGTGCCGCCTGATCGCTCACGGGTGCTTTACGCCTTAGGTATTTGTGGCCTATTGCCCATTAAATAACGCGGGCCTGCGCCATAAATCCGGGCGTGGTCACGGGGATTATATAGCGCGCATTTTTGCAATGATAAACAGCCGCAGCCGATACAGCCATCAAGGTTGTCCCTTAATCTGCTGAGCGTTTCAATTTTTGCATCAAGCTCCTTGCGGAAGCCATTACTCATGCGGGCCCAGTCTTTTTTGTTTGGGGTACGTGCGTCTGGAAGCTGTTGAAGCAGTTTGCAGATTTGATCAATCGTAAAGCCGAATTGCTGCGCAATCAGTACAAATGACAGTCTGCGGATGTCTGACCGCAAAAACCGGCGCTGACCGCCGGAATTGCGATCTGGTTTTACCAGGCCTTGAGTTTCATAATACCGGATCGCTGAAACCGACAGCCCGGTACGTTCAGCCAGGTGCCCGATTGTAAGTCTGTCTGATGCGCGCATGGTTCAATTTCTCCAGGTTGAAAAAAGTGAAATAAATACCTTGACCTAAAGTTAGGTTGAGGAATTACAATGAAACAATCTTTTGGTCAACCCAATAATTTCGAAGGGAATTTACAATGGCTGCTTCCAGTCTGGAACATATAAACATTACCGTTAGCGATACGATGAAAACGGCAAACTTGTTGTGCGATCTTTTTGACTGGCACATTCGCTGGCAAGGAGATGCCATCCATGGCGGCAAGTCTGTCCATGTCGGATCACCGGATACCTATCTTGCCGTATACTCAAATGGTGATCCAGTGCCCTCTAAAGAAGACAGTTATAATATGCGTGGCGGACTAAACCATATCGGCGTTGTGGTGGATGATCTCGACGAAGTGGAAAAGCGTGTTCGCCAAGCCGGCTTCACTCCTCATTCCCATGCAGATTATGAACCCGGCCGGCGGTTTTATTTCGACGACAGCGATGGAATTGAATTCGAAGTTGTCAGTTATTAGCGGCGACCAATTTCAATCCTGCGCAGATGAGTGGGCACGGAGGCTCGGTCTGCACTGTGTCATTATCATTGACGATTCCTCTAACCGCCATGATGAGGCTCTAGCGCAATAATCCAAGTCGTTTAATCAACCAGAATTGGCCGAGGCCCAGCACCACTAACACAAGGCAAACGATAATAAAGGCCCAGGGGTTATCGGCTCCGGGAATTCCGCCGACATTGATCCCCAACAAACCCGTCAACAAACCCAGGGGCAAAAAAACCGCAGCAACAACTGACAGAATTAACATCTGTCGATTCATGGTCTCTGCGCGTTTATCCATGATCTGGTCGTGAACGACCTGAGCGCGGTCACGAATGGCATCCAGTTCTTCACCCAGGCGGGTTACACGTTCTGCAGCTTCTCGCACACGGCTGCGGTCGCGGGAACTGAGCCAGGTCAAATCCTCAATTTCAAGTGTGGTTAGAGCATCTCTTTGCGGAAACATATATCTCCGCAATACGATAGAAATCCGCCGGATATCTGCAAGCTGACCTCTGCTGATGGACGTAATGTCCTCCAGAACCGTTTCTTCCAGGTCGTCAATTCGCTCATTGAGTGCAGATATCGTCGGTTCAGCACGATCGGCCAGACGGATGGCCACCCGGGCGACGAGATCACCGGGGCTGGCAGGCCCCTGGTTTCTTTCGATTGCTGAAAATAAGTCGATAACCGCCATCAGCGGCCGCCTCCAAACACCGATTACCCGCTTTTCTTCAATCCATAACCGGACCGAGATCATGTCTTCGGGCTCGGCACCTGGATTGAGATTGACACCGCGCAGGTTCAAAACTGCGCCTTCGCCATGGACCGTACACCTTGGCCGCGTTTCTTCTGCTGTTAAAGCATCTATGACAAAGCGATCCAGACCGCACCGGCCAAGAATATTCACAACCTCGGTGGGATCATCGTGCAAATGAAGCCAGACAAAAGCATAAGAATTTTCATCGGGTTTGACGTCGGAAATTTTTTCCAGCGCTATTTTGTCAGCTCCTCCTGAAGCATTGAGAAGAAAGGCGGCAAAATCAGGTAGCTCGGTGGTGCCGATGGAAATTGTTTCATGGTGTTGCATGCGCAAGATTGTGCCCGGACGTATTCACTATGTCACTAGAATTATTGTTACCAGCCGAAAAGGTCTGAGTTGGTTGGGAGCTGGTCCCAATATCATGGCGTCGATGTCAAATGCTTTGATTTTCGGGAAAATCGCCATCTGCGATAAAACCCGCGCCGTCATACTTGTTTCTCAATTGCTCAGTGAATACATAAAATAGAAGATGGTTATTGGGGCATGCGTGTGCCCGTGAAGCAGCACGTGTGAGGTTAATTAAGCTTGCGGCGATATTTGCAATTTGTTTGTGAAGGAGGGCCGGATGTTTTTACTCAAGAACTTTCTTCTAATCGGCAAAATGTTTCTCTGCGCAGTGGTGTTTTTTGTCACCGCGGTTATTTTCGCGGCCGGTCCGGTGCTCGGTGTGGAAACTCAATCATCACGAGATCAAATCGGTGAGTTTCTCAAGCGGTTCAAGTTTCCGGTTGAATATGTCCAAAGTGATGCGGGCACGCCGTCGATTAAGACAACTCTGCGCGGAGTGGAGACGCTTCTTCAACTTGGCGATTGTGATGCAGAACAGGTCCGATGCAAAGATCTTGCTTTCATTGCTTCTTTCCCCGGTATTCCCAAACCGACAATCAAACAAGTGGTTGATGCCAATGGGGTGTGGCCGTTTGTCAGGCTTTTTCAGACCTCAGATGAAAATGTTTTGGGTGCGGAACTAGACATTTCTCTGGTTGCGGGAGATCTTGGTACCAGATTATCTGTCGGCGTTGATTTGTGGACTGAAATTGTAAAGGCATTAAAACGCGGGCTGATAATTGATTCTCAACGCTATAAACTAAGAACTAAAACAAGAGCCAATTTGATGACGGCATCGTATACAGCCGCTGGCTTATTGACGAGGCAAAGCAAAGATACGCCGATCAAGAAATGGTTGTTTCTTGTAACGGCAGACGCGTTGGATATTTGGCTGAAAGCCACGGGTTATACCACTTTCAGTGCCAGCGATACCTGGCAGCGTGAAATGTCGTTCAAGGCCGCAAACCTTGAAATGTCAGTATCGCCTCGAATCTGCAACAAAAAACTCAAGCATTGCGGCGCGGTCGGATTTAATTATGTCTATGAGATGCCAAAGGGCGTGAATAGAAAATCTCTCAACCTGTGGAACGAACGCGAGTGGTATGTAAAAGCCTATCATCTCGATGACAAGCTGGTAATGCTGGAGATGGATCTCGTTGTTTTTGATGGCATGAGCAAGGTTGATTTCGACCACTATCTCGCTATCTGGCGTGGGCAAATTGAAGGTTTTGACAAGTTTGTAACCGGCAAGGAGGCGGATACGGCAGCGCTTGCACAAAACAGCACACCAGCCATTTCCGTTGTCGAGAAAACACCGGGTATGCCTGGGTCAGCCAGCGACACTCCGGTCTTTGATATTGCGGCGTGTTTTATCAAATATGGCCAGAACGAATATCCCGAACGTAATTGTGGCACTATGGCCAACCAGATTATTCAGTCCTGTGTGGCAGCCGCCGATCAGGATAACAACGAGGATAAGGGTGCTTATAATTGCATCGGCCTGGTGGCCAATCCGTGCCTGGATTCAGCTTTTGTCTTAAGTGCCAATGTCGAGGGGAAAAAGCCCGCCGGTGACAGCCAGGAACGGAAAATGAGCTGCCTGGCTGCGGAATACAATGCGTGGATGGACCTTGTCCAGACGGACCTGAAGGCACTTGATCCACATGTCGATAAGATTGGTGTTAAATATCTCAAGGACATAACCGATACCTGGAAGGCCTACTGGACGGCCATGTGCCGGTTTGTCGGTACGGCCTATGAAGGGAAGGGAAAGGTGACTGCAGGGTCGCCTGCCGGATCGAAATTGCCGCCCGACATGCTCTTGATATTCACGGCGTTCGAATGAAGGTCATTTCGGCACAACGCTGAACGATTTTATCCCCGCTCAGCTTTGCTTTAATCCATTGAAAACCAGGTCAATATGAGCTTCAAGGAAGCGGTTCAGGTCGAGAGGGTAATGGGCATCGAAGGTCATTTTCCAAATTGCCGCCATGATACCGGGGGCAACCAGAACCATCGGCTCGGCTGACACCGGTCCCTGCCTGAATTCACCATTTTCGATACCGCGCTCAACAATTTTCCTCAAAATTTTCTGGCCCTTTGAGATCGCTTCTTGATAATAAAATTCCGTGATTTGCGGAAAACGTGCACCCTCAGCGATAATTAGCCGCATGAGAATGCGAACGTCGGGTGTGATCAGTTTTTGATAAATCGTTTTGAACAGTATGCGCAACAGTTCCTCAGCCGTTCCCGGATAAGTGTCGATCATAATAGTCAATTGATCGAAAATCGGGATAACCCGGGAGCGAACCGCGGCTTCAAATAGAGCCTCTTTGTTTTCAAAATAGCGGTATACTGTCCCTTTTGCGATGCCCGCGCGGGCTGCAACATCCTCAATACGCGCACTGGCAAACCCGCGTTCGGCAAATTCCTGCAATCCGGCTTCGATGATTTCACCCGGGCGGGCCTCTTTGCGGCGGCGGCGAATTTTCTTGTCGGCAGGGTTCTTTGGCTGTTGTGATTTTTTATCCATCGGTGTATTAATGACCCAGAAGTCATTAATAGTCCAACATTTTTGCAACCCGTACGTTCCAAAGAGTATCGCCCGATGAATGACACTGCGCGGCCACCCGGTGAGGATGCTAAACCACAGGCCGGTGAAGCTGGCCTTAGCGCCACCACCCTTGATCCAGCGGATGGCCTGCCTTTGGAGGTTGTCGACAGAAGCCAGCAGGCATCAAAGCAAATGAATAACAAACTGCGCTTTGGTTGGGTGTTTCGCGTTCTGGCGTTGCTTGTAATTATTGCGTTTTCAATCCTCTTTGGCGGTATTTCTGGCCTGTATCGGCAACCCAAACCACTACAAGTGGTCATGGAATTTTTAGGATTGGAGCCCGGAGGTGGAAGCAAGAACCCGATTGCTTTACCTGTCGATGTAAATAGCGGGCAGGGGCAAATAAGCGGCGGCATACCCGAGGGGTCAAAAAGCGCAGTTGAGCGGAACTTGATTATTGCGCTTGGGCGTCTTGTGCCCGCTGGTGAAGTGGTAACTGTTGCGCCGCCGTCCGGTGCGGGCGATGCGCGTGTCGCGGTTTTAAAAGTTGCAGAAGGTGACCGGGTTAAACGCGGAGAAATCATTGCGGTTTTAGACAATGAATCGCGACTGAAGGCTGCGATTAATTCGGCCAAAGCGGTTATTCTGGTTCGCGAGGCGGATTTGGTGAGAACCCGGTCTGCAACCGTTGCAAGTCTCGACGAAGCCCGTGCAGCCGTCGCCAGTGCCGAGGCCGCGGCTCTCAGCGCAAGTTTGGATTTTGAACGTACCAGTACCCTTTATTCGAAGCGAATTGTTGCCAAATCGGCGTTCGACAATAAGCTTGCCGCCAGTCAGCAGGCGCAAAAGAAGGTGGAACAGGCTAAGGCGGTGCTTTCCCGGTTTACGTCAAAAGGCATTGACGCTCAAAGTGACGTGGTGGTCGCCATCAAAAATCTCGGGGCAGCCCAAGCCGAGTTGAGACGTGCCGAACAGAATATAGACCAAGCGTATGTTTATTCCCCGATTGCCGGGACCGTGCTTGATATTTATGCGCGTGCCGGTGAAAAACCGGGCGCTAAGGGTGTGGTTGATATCGGCGATATTGATCATATGACGGCGAAATTGGAAGTCTATCAGGCCGATATCGGTGCCGTTTCTCTCAGCGACCGGGTCGAAATTGGTGCTGATGCTTTTTCCGGGACGTTGATTGGAACCGTTGTCCGCATCGGGTTGCAGGTCAAACGACAGTCGGTGATCGATTCTGATCCCGCGGCAAATACTGACGCCCGGGTTGTTGAGGTAGTGGTAAAACTGGATGAAAAATCCTCAGCGATTGCGTCGAAATTTACCAACCTTCAGATTGAGGCGCGCATCTTTATCGAGCCAAAATCATGACGGCATTTTTGAATGTCCTGTTTGGCCGGTTGCCGATCGGTTGGCTTCAGCTTACTCATAATCGCGGGCGCCTGGCGGCAGCCCTGGCCGGCGTGGCGTTTGCCAACATTCTGGTTTTTATGCAACTTGGGTTCATGGGCGCCCTGGTTGAAAGCGCCAAACTGCCCTATCGTCAGATGGCAGCCGACATCCTGATTTACTCTTCAGATACCAATACGCTTTCCGATTCCGGAACCGTGCCGCGGCAACGTATGTTTCAAGCCCTCTCGACACCGGGCGTCAGGACGGCGAGCGCTGTTTACATCGGGCGCATTGATTGGGATAGGTCTGATGGTGTGACAAGCAACATGCAGGTTTTTGGAATTGATCCTGACAAACAGGTGTTTCGTTCGCCCGCCATTAACTCCCGGCTCGACCGGTTAAAACTTCAAAATGTCGGACTGATTGATCGCAAGACCCGCAATACACCAAAAGACGTGCTGGCCGTCATTGATAGCGGTAAACCATATAGCTTTGAAGCCGCCGGCAAGACCTTATCAATCCAGGGCGATTTTGACATTGGTGCAGGTTTCGATGCTGATGGATATTTCATCGTGTCGGATCAGACGTTTCTCAATCTTTTCCCCAAACGCAAGCCGGGGGCGCCAAACTATGTTTTTGTCACCGTTGAGCCCGGCGCCAATCCCGATGTTGTGGCAAAACAACTTCGTTCGATTTTACCGGCGAAAGACACAATTGTTGACACGCTGGAAAAGGCGGCTGTCAAGGATCAGACCTATCAGACGACTGAAAGGCCGGTCGGCATCGTCTTTGGTTTTGGTGTCATCATCGGTATTCTGGTCGGCATCGTTATTGTCTATCAGGTGCTGTCTACCGATGTTGCCGATCACCTTGGCGAATATGCAACCTTTAAGGCAATTGGGTATCGGCAGAGCTTTTTTCTTGGCATCGTTTTTGAAGAAGCCCTGCTGTTGGCGCTGCTTGGTTTTATCCCGGGAATTTTGATTTCCCTGGTTTTATACAAGGTTGCAGCGGTGGCCACCGGTTTGCCCATCGTGATGACGGCGTTGCGTCCCGTTGGCGTGTTTTTCGGCACGCTGTTGATGTGTTCGGCTTCAGGTGCTTTTGCCACACGTCGGCTTGCCGGTGCTGATCCTGCAGATCTGTTCTAGGGGGGATGATGAACTCTGATCAACATCCGATTGTTGTAACCGGTCTGAACCATTGGTTTGGTGCCGGTGAGGCGCGCAAGCAGGCACTATATAATGTCGACCTGACCATTGAGCGTGGAAAGCTCATTGTGCTTATGGGGCCTTCGGGTTCCGGCAAGACGACACTGCTGACCCTGATTGGCTGCCTGCGCAGAGTAGAAGAGGGCAGTGTGAAATTGTTTGGCAATGAGCTTTATGGCGCAACAGAGGAGATGCTGGTGCTGTCACGCCGCCGGCTCGGGTTCATTTTTCAAGCCCATAATCTTCATGATAGCCTGACCGCTATTCAAAATGTTCGCATGGGGCTGGAAGTCCATGGCGCACCAACCATGAAATCCTGGCGTCCTGCAGCCGAGCGCTTGCTCTCAATATTAGGGCTTGGCGACCGGATGAATTATCTGCCGAAAAATCTGTCCGGAGGTCAGGCACAACGGGTCGCTGTGGCCCGTGCTCTTGTCGGTAATCCCGATGTTGTCTTCGCGGATGAACCAACCGCGGCTTTGGACAAAGATACCGGCCACGAAGTGGTTGCCTTGTTGAAGCGATTGGGCGAGGTCCGCAATACCACCACGTTGATGGTGACACATGACAGCCGAATTCTCGATTTGGCTGACCAAATTATCACCATGGAAGACGGGCGTATTGTGCGTATTGGCTAGGGAAACCCGTCTTTAACCGGCACATTTGGGATTTTTTTGCTCGCGGCTATTTCGTTGCGGTAGCGCCGGGCAGCGCTTGCTGCCCAGGCGTTTTCGGACTGCCCTTAGGCCTAAACCATGGCAGCCTGGCCTTCTAGTTCAGAGGGTATTCAGGACAAAAGCGTGGTCGCCATATCCTTGCAGGCCATGTCCAGCATTGGCTCGAGATGTTCACTTGCTTCATCGGGTTTGAGGTCGTGGGTCCAGGTCAGGCTTGTGCCGGTTTCTGTCGGTGTCAATTCCATCGAGGCTGAGTGAAAGGACATGTTGAGCGGAGATTTGGAGATTGAGTAGACAACACGGTGCAATCCGGGATCGACGCTTATGATGTCTTCTTTAAGAGTACCGCCACCGTTTAAGGTGCACACCCGGCCGTCTCCTACCAGTTTGCTATCGTCAAGAAAGCCGATGAGTGTGGAAATTTCCCCGACGTTGGATATTTTCGCCCAGACTTTTTCAATGTCGGCATTAACATCAATGGTTTTTCGAATAGTGGCCATGTTTCTTCTCTCCTGTCCGGCTTGACTTTTGTGGCATTTTGCGTGTATTCATCTGATTTCAAGACGAATGTCTAGTTATCTTTACTAGACGATCGTCTTGTTTTGGTCAACAGCTTTTTTTAGGCGATCAGGATATGCCGAGAACGAAGAACTACATAAGGTCTGAAGCTCTGGAAAAAGCGTGTAATGCTTTCTGGAAATATGGCTATGATGCCCTAGGTGTCCGGGCGATTGAGGAGCAGACTGGCCTTAACCGATTTGCAATTCAGACCGACTTTGGCGGCAAGGAAGGTTTGTTTCTTGAAGTGCTGGAAAAATATGCCGATGTTTCAATCGATTGTTTTATTGATCCGATCCGCCAGGGAGACGTATCAGCGATCAAACAGTTTTTTGTCGATATGACCACGCCGCAGGAAAATGATCCACGGCTTTTTGGTTGTCTTATGGTCAATACGGTGGTCGAAAATGCCGCGCCCCAGCGCACCGAACTAAAGAGGCGCACTGATGCTCATTATGCAAGAATGCATGGTGCCTTCAAATCCGCTCTGCTTAACACTCGCGAAAAGGGTCAACTAACAGCTGGTTTTGACATCGATGAAGCCGCAACCTTTCTGCTTGCACTGGCCATGGGCATACAGGTTTATATTCGGATGAACGGCTCCTTTTCACAAGCAAGGCAGCAAACCAATATGGCGTTGAAAATTATCGACAGTTGGTGCCTTCAGACAAAACAGCAATAATTCGTTGATATACCGGGTTGAATTGCTATGGCGTCTTATTCTGTTTCCGTCTTAATCGCATCGACGCGGCCGGGATAAAAGGCCAGGTGCCCGGCAATTTTTGTTACTTCATCATAGGGAGTTTCATAGCTCCAGGCGGCATTTTCCGATTGCTGGCCAGCGGCGTCGATCGTCCAGTAGGTTGCGTGTCCTTTGAAAGGGCAATAGGTGCTGTGGTCGGTTTTGGCGAAAAGACTTTCACGAATATCTGCCCGGGGTATGTAATAAACTGCAGGATAGTCGCCCTCGGTCATCACCAGCGCCTTTGAAGTATCGGCAATACACTCACCACCCAACAGTATACGGATCTGCTGTTTTGAGGGTTCAAGGACAATTTTATGATCCGGGTGTTTGGCATATCCCGGTCCTGAGTTTTCAGCTATGGCTTGATGGCTCATGAGTGTTCTCCGCAATTATCTCGGTGATCTTGAAAAAAATCTCTTAGTTCAATTTGCTGCCGATTATTGAGTTTAGGCTCAATTTTGGCATGGTTATAACATTTTGCCAGTAAACTTTTTGCAATGAAAAGCTGGTGCACGCGCGTGCACCAGCAAATTGTCGATTTTTCCCGTTGCCTAATTGAGCATCATTCCACCGCTGGATTGCAAAATCTGGCCGGTGATCCAAGATGCATCCTCGCTTAAAAGCCAAATTACCGAGCGGGCGACTTCTTCAGGCTCACCAACCCGGCGAAGGGCGATCTGTTGCTTCATCATTTCAACGGCTTCAGGTTGCGGACCCATGGTTCGTTCAAACATCGGGGTCTGCGTCAACCCTGGGGAGACGGAGTTGACACGTATACCCACAGGACCAAGTTCGTTGGCCAGAATTTTGGTAATCCTGTCGCCGGCGCTCTTGGTGGCGGCATAGACGAGAAAACCGGGAACGGCTGTCTGGCCGGCAACCGAACTTATGTTGACAATCGCACCGCTGGTTTTTTCCAGCTCGGCAGCAGCATCGCGGCACAAGGCAAGTGGTGCCTTGATGTTGACTGACAACATGTCATCAATCGCCTCATCACTGCTTTGGGACAGCGGCAAAACTTCCGCTGCTGCTGCATTGTTGACAACAAAGTCTATTCGCCCGAAGGTTTTCATCACCTCATCAATAATCTGGCGCGAGGTGCCGGTCTGGCCGAGGTCGGCAGCCAGATAAGCAACTGAATTGCCGTGAGTTAGTGCTGTTTCCTTCAGCGGGTCTTCCCGGCGGCCGGTTATAAAGGCTCTACCACCCTGTGCAACCAGGCCATCGACCACCGCCCGGCCAATGCCCGTGCCGCCACCGGTGATGATTGCAACTTTATTCTCAAACTGTGTCATTTCATTTTCCTTTGTTTTGATTTGAGCGAAATCTACTCGGAATTTGGTGGATGATAAATGATTGAAACTCTTGATTTCATAGTTTAACGTCTGAAAAATTTAGACGGACAATTCGGTTTCATTTGAGGAGGCAGAATGATCAACGCTAGCCCTCAGGGCATAGCTAGCCCTCTAGGCATAGATGTACTAGCCGATGTGCTTTCGGTCCGGCGAATTGGCCATACGATTTTGTGCAAGACTGAACTTGCCGCTCCTTGGGGTATGAGCTTTGATCCCGGTCCCCGGGTCAATTTCCATATTGTCAGCCGCGGGGCTTGTTGGTTGAGGTTGAGTGCCGAGGCTGAGCCGATTCAATTAGTCCAGGGTGATGTGGTGCTGTTGCCCCAGGGAGGAGGGCATGCCTTATCAGATGATCCAGCAACACCTGTGCGGCCCTACCGTGAGGTCACTGCCCGAGCCAATGGCAACAATGGGCTGGAGGCAATGGATCGACGTGGTGCAGTGTTATTGTGTGGAACCTATCATTTCGAAGAACAAGACCGGCATCCGTTGCTGCTGCTGCTGCCGCCGGTATTACATATTACTGCAGATGAGGCCCAGAACACATCGTCACTTCAGGATGTGTTGAGGCTGTTGTTAAGAGAGTTTTGTGAGCGTGAACCCGGTTCTGCCTCGGTAATCTCGCAATTGTTGGATGTTTTGCTGGTGTTTGTGGTTAGGGCCTGGTTGGCCGAGCAGCAGCCCTGCTCGGCCGGGTGGCTTGGGGCATTGCGGGATCCGCAGATTGGCAAGGCGCTTTCGCTCATTCATAATGCGCCGGGGCGCTCCTGGACGGTTGCAGCAATTGCTCAGGAGGTTGCGATGTCGAGAGCAGCATTTGCCAAACGCTTTTCGGATTATGTCGGTGAGGCACCACTTGCCTATGTAACGCGGCGGCGGATGGATCTGGCGGCCTACTGGCTGCGTGAAAGCGAGCAGCGGGTCTATGCAATTGCCAACAAGGTCGGGTACGTCTCCGAAACCGCTTTCAGCAAAGCCTTTACTCGGGCTTATGGCCTGGCTCCGGCGCGCTACCGGACGCAACACGAGCAAAGACTATTATCCGATAGACCACCAGGTGCCGCCAAGGCCCGGTCATCGGCCCTATCGCCAGTACTCTAAGAGGAAAGCTCCGGTTGACGTCTTGAGGCTCGCTTATTTGGCCGTATCATTATGCTTTGAGAAGACAACCAGTGCCTGATAAGGTGTACAAGTAATGTAAACCGCCGGTGCAGGCTGATATGTGGCCTTAGAGGATGCCTTATGAAGTGCTTTTTTGTTGAATTTCAATGCGAACTGGGAAAAGCATATGCGGTAGCTGATGAACTGGCATCGCGTGAAATTGTCTCTGAAGTATATTCAACCAGCGGGCGGTTCGACTTGCTGGCCAAATTCTACGTTGAAGATGAGGTCGATATCGGCCGGTTTGTCGCGGAAAACATTCATACGATTGACGGTATAGAACGCACCCATACAATTTT
>JAJFHR010000051.1 GCA_021775515.1 Hyphomicrobiales bacterium
AGTGAAGCCCACGTATCACAGATTGTGGCACAACAGCTTTCCGCCGGCACAGACATCTCTCCAGAAGATCAAAAAACCGTCGCCAGGCTGGCAAACGGTAGTGTCCGCCGGGCTTTGCAACTAGCCAAAGGCGGTGGCCTCAAGGTTCACGAGCACATGATTGGATTGCTTGAAAGCCTGCCCAGGCTCAATGGGGCAAAAGCTCATGAAGTCGCTGACTGGCTAAGCGGGCGTGACCGTCAGGATGAATTCCGGTTTTTCAAACAGTTATTAAGTGAATGGCTCAATATGTTCGTCCGGTTTAATGCCACAGGTGAGGGGGCAGCCCTGCCCGAGCGCGAACAACTCCTGTGCCAACGCCTCAGCACTAGCATTGATCTTGAACCTTGGCTCGAGGTGTGGGAAAAGACCCTGCAGTCATTTGAACAGGCTGAAACTTTAAATCTAGATAAGCGTCAGATGTTATTGACCGTGTTTTACCAACTTGAGACTGCAGCCAAACAGTCAGTACAATCTCAGTAGATACCCAATGCGCCCAAGTAAACTCAATTCTGATCCAGCCATCACAAGGATCAGGGATTAAAAAATGTCGTCGAAACCAAAATTTTATATTACCACTGCGATTTCCTATCCCAATGGACCGCCGCATATTGGCCATGCCTATGAGGCCCTGGCAACGGACGCCATTGCTCGCTTTAAGCGGCTGGATGGATATGATGTATTTTTTCTGACCGGCGTTGATGAGCATGGTCTTAAAATGCAAAAAACCGCGCAGGAGCAAAACATCTCGCCAAAACAATTGAGCGACCAAAACACTGCGATGTTTCAAAACATGGTACGCGACTTAAATTGTTCGAATGATGATTTCATCCGCACAACGGAAAAACGCCATCATATATCCTGCATAGAAGTGTGGAACCGTATGGAGGCGAATGGCGATATTTACCTGGATACATATGCCGGGTGGTATTCGGTGCGCGATGAAGCTTTTTATGCTGAGGAAGAAACCAGTGTAAATGGCGATGGCGTGCGGCTTGGCCCCAATGGCACACCGGTGGAATGGACAGAAGAGCAAACCTATTTTTTCAGATTGTCGGCTTACCAGGAAAAACTGTTGGCGCATTACGAGACCTATCCGGAGTTTATTTTGCCGCCGCAACGGCGCAATGAAGTGGTTAGTTTTGTTAAAGGCGGCCTTATTGATCTTTCCATTTCACGGACGACGTTTGATTGGGGCATCCCGGTTCCCAATGCAAAAGATCATATCATGTACGTCTGGGTTGATGCCTTGACCAACTACATCACCGCGGTAGATTTTCCCGATGAGGCGTCCGACAAGTTCAAAACCTATTGGCCCGCCGATGTCCACATCGTCGGCAAGGATATCTTGCGCTTTCACGCCGTCTACTGGCCGGCCTTCTTGATGTCGGCGGGAATTGAATTGCCCAAGCGCGTTTTTGCCCATGGTTTTTTGTTTAACCGCGGTGAAAAAATGTCCAAATCGATCGGTAACGTAATTGATCCAATCACCATGGCCGAACATTATGGTGTTGACCAGATGCGCTATTTTTTCCTGCGCGAAGTGTCATTCGGACAGGATGGCAATTACAGCCATGAGGCCATCGTCAAGCGCATAAACGCAGATCTTGCCAACGACCTTGGTAATCTCGCGCAACGGTCTTTATCCATGATCGCCAAAAACTGTGACGGTAAAATTCCAATTCCCGGCAGTCTTCTGGCCGAAGATCAAAAAATACTGGCGCGCGCAGACAGTTTATTGGTGCAAGCGCGTTCTCATATGGACAAACAGGCGGTGCACAGTGTGCTTGGCGATGTCTGGGCAGTTGTCGCCGACGCCAATCGTTATTTTGCCTCGCAGGAACCCTGGGCACTGCGCAAAACCGATCCCGGTCGCATGGCCACTGTTTTATATGTGACCGCCGACGTCATTCGCCAGATTGCCATTCTTGCCCAGCCCTTTATGCCTGGTTCGGCCGCCTTGATACTGGAACAGCTTGGTGTAGATGAAGAAGGTCGAGACTTTGCCAGTTTAGGTGAGGGCGATCGTTTGACACCTGGGCAGGAAATTGTTGGCCCGCGTCCGGTTTTTCCGCGTTACGTTGATAGCGACAACGAGGAAACCAGTGCATGAAGACTTTTATAGTTGATAGTCATTGTCATTTAGATTTCAAAGTGTTGCAAGAAAATATTGACGATGTGCTCAAGCGCGCAGAATTAGCTGACGTGGATTTGATGGTGACGATTTCGACTAAAGTCCGCGAGTTTGATAAAATCCGCGTCCTGGCAGAATCTCATGATAATATTTTTTGCACGATCGGCACTCATCCGCACAATGCCGATGAAGAAATTGATGTGACACTCGATGAAATTGTCGAAATCTCCAAACATCCCAAAGTCGTCGGCATTGGTGAAGCCGGACTTGATTATCACTACGACAACAGTTCGCCCAAGGCGCAGGCAAGGGGATTTAGAACCCATATCGCGGCTGCGCGGCAAACCGGCTTGCCGTTGATAATTCATGCCCGAAGTGCTGATCAGGATACAGCCGATATTCTAACAGAAGAAACCGGGAAGGGTGCCTTCCCTTTTGTTTTACACTGTTTTACGGCAGGGCAAATGCTCGCTGAAACCGGACTTCAACTTGGCGGGTATATTTCATTTTCAGGTGTGGTGACGTTTAAAGCCGCGGACGAACTGCGTGAAATTGCCAGGGATGTGCCCCATGATCGAATATTGATCGAGACCGACGCGCCATATCTTGCGCCGGTCCCCATGCGCGGCAGGCCCAATGAACCTTCTTATGTTCGCTATACGGCCGAAGCTCTAGCCGAGCTTCGCAATACCAGCCTGGAAAAATTTGCTCATGAGACCACGGATAATTTTTTTAGACTTTTTTCCAAAGTTCCCAAACCTCAAGCTTATTTCGGGAACCTTCCCGCATGACCATAAAAATCACCATTCTGGGCTGTGGATCTTCCGGCGGCGTTCCCCGAATTGGCGGTGATTGGGGGGCTTGCGATCCGGCCAATCCCAAAAACAGGCGCCGGCGGTGTTCCTTGCTGGTCGAACGCTTTGATGTTCAAGACCGGGTCACACGCGTTTTGGTCGATACATCACCGGATTTACATCAACAGCTGACCGGTGTTGGAATTAGCTGGCTGGACGGGATTTTATACACCCATGAGCACGCCGATCATGTTCACGGTATTGACGAATTGCGGGTCATCGCAATCAACGGCAAGCAACGTGTAAATGCCTATTTTACCGATGCCACACGCTCAGCGATAGAAAGACGCTTTGGTTACTGTTTTAAATCGCCACCAGGAAGCGAATATCCGCCGGTACTCAATCCGCATCGCATAATCCCGGGTGAACCTGTTGTTGTTGACGGTCCTGGCGGCGCCGTCACGCTAATTCCGTTCGATCAGTTGCACGGGAATATTATCTCGCTGGGTTTTAGAATTGAAAATCTGGCTTATTCGAGCGATCTTCATGATCTGCCGGAAATATCCTTGTCCTTGTTGCAGGATCTTGATGTCTGGCTGGTTGATGCCTTGAGATACCGGCCACATCCCAGTCATTTCAATGTTGACGATGCATTGTCATGGATTGAACGCATGAAGCCAAAACAGGCGGTGTTAACAAACATGCATGTTGATCTCGACTATCAGACATTAAGCGGACAACTGCCAGACAACGTCGAGCCAGCCTATGACGGCATGGAGTTCACTCAGAACTAAACCGGCGGGTTTATAACGCCTGTAACAACGATATTATGAAGAATAAAATTTTCCATAATATATATTATGCGAATAAATAATGCATCGTTTGCAGCAAACTTTATTCGACGAAACTCTTTACAAGGTCAAAGACCCCTCAATCAGGATATGGGTGTGTCCGCCGATCAACACTCGCCCTTCTATCTCCAAATCAGGCCTAATAAACACCCGTCCTAGACGGCCAATAGTTGTGCCTTGCGAAATTATCAAATCTTCATTTAGGCGACCGTCATTTAACATCCATCGGGCAATCGCGGAATTCAAAGACCCTGTGATCGGATCCTCGCTCATGCCGCTTGACGGTGCCAAATGGCGGACTTCATAGTGGCAGTCACAACCTTCGCCATACCGGCCAATCAAACCGATTGACTTAAACTTGGGCCAACGAACCAAGGCTGAATCGACAGATAAAACTTCGTGAGCACTGTTTAGTTCGAGCACCTGCCACACTGGGCCATTTTCCAGCCTGGCACTTCGAACCACAAGCTCCGGAGCGATTTGCAATGCCGTAAGAATAGATTGCAGGTTTTCAGCCGGAAGCGTTTCAATCTGTGTAGGTGGAGCGACAAACGCCGGCACTTCTGCCGTAATATCTATGTCAACAATGCCGATACCGCATTCCTGCCTGACGACGCCGTTCTGTTTGGGTATGCCACCGGCGTGAAGCCAGGCTGCACATGAGCCCAATGTCGGGTGTCCGGCAAACAGCATTTCGCGAACCGTCGTAAAAATTCGGACTTTATAATCGGCGTTAGAATCAGACGGCGGAAACAGAAATGTCGTCTCCGCCAGGTTTGTCCACGCGGCAAACGCCTGCATTTGCTCATCAGACAAGCCGTGGCCGTCAAGCACAACCGCAAGGGCGTTACCCCTCGACGGCACTGACGTAAAAACGTCGCATTGAATGAACTTTCTGACCCGCATTGCCAAAGCTTCCGCATATCAAACGGTCACTACCTTGCCATATTGCCTAAGGCCCGGTAGCAGAACGCGTTGCAGCGGTAATCAGTCCAGCGCCAATGAGGAAACCTCCCCCGACTTTATTCAGCCGCTTCAGCATAGTTGGCCTGGCAAACAAGACGCGCATTTTCCCCACCAGCACTGCCCAGAGAATAATATTGAGCCCGGCCAGGCTTAGAAATGTTAATTCCAATATGGCGAATTGGAAAAACAGCGGTTGTGATATGTCAACAAATTGCGGCACAAAGGCGATGAAAAAGACGATACTCTTTGGATTAAGCGCTGTAACAAAATAAGAATTCCAGAACATTCCCCACATGTCTTTGGGCGATGTCGCTGTATTCATGCCGGTTAACTGCGCTGTGCTGCGCCACAGTTTTAAACCGAGCCAAACAAGATAGGCTGCTCCCAAGATTTTCAACAGGGAAAATAGCGTCGCAGAGGTCATCAACAACGCCCCTGCTCCCGCCAGCGAAATGGTCATGGCGGTAAAATCACCCAAGACGATCCCCGGCACCGTCGCCCAGCCGGTTTTGGGACCTTTCCCGACCACATAGCTGACTGCCAGTATGACTGTCGGCCCTGGAATTGCCAGTAACACCGTGCTTGCAACGGCAAAGGCAATCCATACTTCAATCGCCATCAAATCTATCCTTCATTTCAATTGAGAAACTGATTAAAACCATAGTTCACAGCGCCGGGCAATAAGTTTCCTGTCGTAATTTCTGCTGCAGCGCCATAAATTGCCAAGAAAGCCCAACCGATGTCAGATCCAGATAAAGCCGACCCTAACCAGCACCGCATATACAAGGAGGATATTGACGCCCTTTTGCACATCATGCGGGCCCTGAGAACACCTGAAACCGGTTGCCCGTGGGATCTTGAGCAGGACTTTAAATCCATCGCCCCCTACACGATTGAAGAAGCTTATGAAGTGGCTGATGCCATTGAGCGTAATGATTTCCCCGATTTGTGCGATGAGTTGGGTGATCTTTTGCTGCAGGTTGTCTATCACGCGCAAATGGCCGCAGAACTTGACAGGTTTTCTTTTCGCGATGTGGTTGCCGGCATTTGCCGTAAAATGATCCGCCGTCATCCCCACGTCTTCGGCGATGAAAAACAGCGCAGTGCAGGCCAGGTTGCCGGCATGTGGGAGCGCCTTAAACAACAGGAAAAAAGCGAAAAGAATGGTGGCAATGAAATACTTGAGGATACCACGACGCTTTCTGGGGTGCCTGCAACCCTGCCCGCGCTAAACCGGGCAATCAAACTTCAAAATAAAGCGGCGCGTGTCGGATTTGACTGGCCTGACTCCACCCTGATTTTTGACAAAATCATTGAAGAATTAGAGGAAGTCCGAAACGAAATCAAACCGGATGCCGACAGAAAAGCTGTGGAAGCCGAAGTTGGAGATCTACTGTTTGCCGTCACCAACCTAGCCCGACACCTTAAAATTAATCCCGAAGTT
>JAJFHR010000052.1 GCA_021775515.1 Hyphomicrobiales bacterium
ATTGCCGATTCAAACAATGAGGTGTCGACTTTTTGACCCTTGCCGGTTTTTAACCGGTTGCTGTAGGCTGCCAAAACGCCCATCGCCGCTACGATCCCTGCGGTGATATCGCTGACCGGTGCCCCGACCTTGACCGGCGGCCGGCCCGGGCCTTCGCCGGTTATAGACATAAGCCCTGACATGCCCTGAGCCACCAGGTCAAAACCACCACGGTTTTTGTAAGGCCCAGTGCGGCCAAATCCGGAGACCTCGCAATAAATAAGACCGGGATTTTCTTGTGTCAGCGTTTCATAGGACAGCCCAAGTTTTTCCATTGTGCCGATGCGATAATTTTCAATAACCACGTCGGCAGTCTTAATCAGTTTTAATAAAACCTCTCGGGCATCTTCTTGCTTAAGATCAAGGGCGATACCGCGTTTGTTGCGGTTCATCATCATGAAAGCCGCCGATTCACCGTCGATGTCCGGCGGTAAAAAACGCCGGGAATCATCACCGCCCGGCACTTTTTCGACCTTAATGACATCTGCGCCCATATCAGCCAGCATGAGCCCGCAGACGGGACCTGCCATAATATGAGCAAGCTCTATAACTCGCATACCGGCAAGGGGCCCCTGTCGCTCAACCATAATTACCGCCCCTTGAATTGCGGTTGTGTCTTGCTCAGAAATGATTTGTAGCCGATATCAAAATCCTCCGTGTCGTAACACTTATAGGCTTCATCGACCTCGGTTGTGCTCAGCGGGCGAGGATCATTCAGCCGCTTGATAAACTTTTTATGCCAGCGGGCGACAAGTGGCGCCCCTTCACTAATCCGGCGGGCTGTTTCAAATGCTTCTTTTTCTACTTCACGGTCTTCGACTATCCGAGTGACCAACCCCTTGTCCTTGGCTTCCTCAGCGCCGAATACACGGCCTTCGAGCAAGATTTCCTTGGTTATTGCATCACCGACCAGGTCGCGAAGGCCAGATACTTCAGGATAGGCCATGACCAGTCCCAGACGTTTGATGGGAACGCCAAATCGGCTGGATTTTCCACAAATTCTAAAATCGCACAGGGCAGCGACCTCCAGTCCGCCACCGACGCAAATTCCCTCAATCAGAGCAACCGTTGGGTGGCGGCATTGTTTCACACCATCAAGCCCATGATAAAGATCATCGCCATAATCTTTAGCCTGCGCCGGCGTCGAGCGCACATCTTCAAATTCCGAAATATCATTGCCGGGAGAAAACGCCTTACCACCGGCGCCGCGTAAAATGATACACCTGATGTCATCATCGTCGCTCAAGGTATTTAACGCCTCGCCAAGTCCGCGCCACATCGGCCGGGTCATCGCGTTCAGCTTTTCCGGCCGGTTCAAGATTACGGTGGCGATAAAACCATCCCGTTCAGTGCGGATTACATCGGTCATAACAAGCCTTATATTCAGGTTCAGCAATAGGAGTAAATTTGCCAGTTAACGTCAGGGTTTGGCAAGGAAATCCATTGCACTTTTCACCCCGCCCGGTTTATGAGGAACCTTGGCAAGACCAAGACCCATTTCCACACCGGCAAGGGTTCCTAGCAGTGTCAGATCATTGAAATCTCCAAGGTGGCCGATGCGGAAGACTTTTCCCGCCACTTTACTAAGACCGGAGCCTAAAGACATGTCGAACCGGTCCAATACCACTTTGCGATAATCATCGGCGTTATGTCCTTCTGGCATCAATATGGCGGTCAGGGAATCGCTGTATTCATCCTGATTTTGGCAGAAAATTTCCAGCCCCCAGGCATTCACCGCCCGCCGGGTTGCTTCACTATGTCTCTTGTGACGGGCAAAAACCTTATCAAGGCCTTCTTCCATCAACATATCAAGAGCTTCAGACAAACCGTAGAGAAGGTTGGTTGCCGGTGTGTAGGGAAAAAATCCGTTGTTATTTGGCGCCGTCATTTCACTCCACGACCAGTAGGATTTTCGCGAACTTGAGGTTTCAGCGGTTTTTATTGCTTTTTCGCTGACGGCGTTGAAACTTAATCCCGGTGGCAGCATGAGGCCTTTTTGTGACCCGGCAATGGTCACATCAACACGCCACTCATCCTGCAGGTACTCAATTGAAGCCAGTGACGAAATTGTATCAACCATCAATAAGGCGGGATGGCCGGTTTTATCCAAGGCCCGCCGGACATTGGTGATATTGGAGACACAGCCGGTTGAGGTCTCGTTGTGCACGACACATACAGCCTTTATCTCGTGCGATTTGTCTTCCGCCAGGCGGGCTTCCAATTGCTCAGCATTTGCACCGCTGCGCCAATTGCTGGTGATGAATTCCGGCTCCAGTCCCATTTTCACCGCAAGCTCACGCCAGAGCGAGGCAAAATGGCCGGTTTCAAACATTAAGACCCGGTCGCCGGGCGACAGGGCATTTACCAGTGCAGCTTCCCAGGCACCGGTGCCTGAAGCCGGAAAGATATACACCGGGCCGGAACAGTTGAATATGTGCTTCATGCCCTCAAGAACCTTGCGGCCCAGGGCGCCAAATTCCGGACCACGATGATCAATGGTCGGCCGGTCAATGGCCCGCAGAATGCGGTCGGGAACGTTGGTCGGGCCGGGGATTTGAAGAAAATGTCTGCCAGGTGTGCGTGTTGAGTTTTTCATGTTCAATAATTTCACAAATTTGCAATTGATCACTTGCGAGCGGTTGCCCAAGTTTGGTATTATTAATTATGAATACAATTTTGAAGTCAAGTTCTGATTTGCCCATCCTTGAGGCAAAACTCCGCAAAGAGCTCAGAGGCGAGGTCTATTTTGATCGTTTCAACCGGGGTCGGTATGCAACGGATGCCTCAATCTATCAGATTGACCCGTTGGGTGTTGTTGTGCCCCGCACTTGGCACGATGTGGAAACGGCCCTTGAGATTGCACGGGAAGAAGGGGTGTCTGTCCTGCCACGCGGTGGTGGAACCTCGCAAAGTGGACAGACGGTAGGTGCCTCGATCGTGCTCGATCTGTCGAAATACTTGCACGAGATTATCTCGGTTGATCCTGAAGGTTGCGAATGTGAAGTTGAACCTGGCATTGTGCTCGATCACCTCAATGCTCACCTTAAATCTCATGGCCTGTGGTTCCCGGTAGATGTCTCAACCGCGAGCCGGGCAACTCTTGGCGGCATGGCCGGGAATAATTCCTGCGGCACGCGATCAATCCGTTATGGCATTATGCGGGACAATGTAATCTCGCTGGATACCATCCTTGCCGATGGCTCAAAGCTCCGGTTTGGTGAAGCCATCAATGATCTGAACGCTTCTGACCCCAGTGGCTTTGCAACAGATATTGCCAGCACCCTGTTGGCAATCGGTCGCCGTGATGCTGCGGAAATAGCGGCAAAGTTCCCCACTCTTGCCCGCCGCGTCGGCGGTTACAATATTGATGCCCTGGTTTCCGGGAAAGACCCGATTAATCTGGCTGAAATTCTTGTTGGTTCTGAGGGAACCTTAGGGCTGACCACAAAGTTAAAGCTTAAATTATCGCACCTGCCACGCAACAAAGTCCTCGGGGTATGCCATTTCCCCACGTTTCATGATGCCATGGAAAGCGCTCAACATATTGTCAAACTTGAGCCGACGGCGGTTGAGCTTGTTGACCGGACAATTATGGAGCTGGCACGAGAAATTCCGATCTACCGCAATACCGTTGAGCGCTTTGTCAACGGCAAGCCTGATGCTTTGTTGTTGACTGAATTTGCCCAGGAAGATCAGGCCGAAAATCTGCGGCGGCTGAAACAACTATCAGAACTCATGGGTGATCTCGGGTTCAAGGCCTCAGTCGTCGAAGTTGTCGACCCCGAGCTTCAAAAGGAGGTGTGGGAGGTCCGCAAATCAGGCCTGAACATTGTCATGTCAATGAAATCTGAGGGCAAGCCCGTCTCGTTTATCGAAGATTGCGCCGTCCCTTTGGAGCATTTAGCAGATTACACCGACCGGCTTACTCAGGTATTTCAAAAGCACGGAACCACCGGCACCTGGTATGCCCATGCTTCTGTCGGCTGCCTGCATGTGCGGCCGGTTCTTAATCTCAAGCTTGAAGAAGACACTGTCAAAATGCGCGCTATCGCAGAAGAGGCATTTGACATGGTGAAGGAGTATAAAGGAGCCCATTCCGGTGAACATGGCGATGGTTTGGTGCGTTCGGAATTTCATCAGAAAATTTACGGTCAGCGGCTTGTCAGAAGCTTTGAGGAAACTAAACAACTGTTTGACCCCCAGGGACTTTTTAATCCTGGAAAAATCGTTCATCCCTCTCGG
>JAJFHR010000053.1 GCA_021775515.1 Hyphomicrobiales bacterium
ACTCACTGTACCGATGATTGCATTTTTCCTGCCGGTAATTTTCATTGTGATCCTAGGCCCGGCGGCCATAAAGTTAATGGCACTATAGGGCCGACGAGCCCTCTAAGGCCTGATCTGAGCCTATATCAACAGATCATGCTCCAGGCTCAGTTCCTGCAGAAATTTATCCCTGCTCGGAAAAGAAAATTGCACGCTGATTAGTGCAGGCAGATTTGTGGTAATTTTTACCTTGAACCTGTGCGCAGGTTGAGCGGGTCGACCGAAGCCGTTTTTTGGGTAGAAGCCAGTGCCTTTTTGATTTTGTTGCTGAACGACGATGTTTTCTTTTTGGCGGGCACTGGCCTTTTGGCAGCCGCCTGTTTTTGTGTTCCAGCCTTGGGGGTTATTTTTTTCTTGGCAGCTACCTTGGGTTTTTCCACCCGCTTTAAGGTGGTGATTTTTTTCGGATTGGTGGGTACCGATTTTTTCGTTTTGCTTGGTTTGGCATCGGCCAGCTTAATTTTCCCGGCTAGTTTTTGCCAGGTGCCTGGTTGAGAAAGCATATTTTTCAGGTAGGCGATATTTGTCGCTGTATCCTCGGGGCTGAGTACTTTTTTTGAAGTCTCAGCCGACTGTGTGAATTTTCCGCCAAGTCCCAAAACAAGAGCGAGGTTTTGTTTGACTTTGGGTTTTGCACCTTTAGCATCCGCGGCCCGGCGAAGAAAAGTTTCAGATTTCGCCAATTTGCCTTCAAGAGCATAAGACAGCCCTATATTGTTCAGGACGGAAGCATTGTTGGGTGCTAGATTTAAAGCAGAAGTATAATATTCGCGGGCACGTACATATTGTCCCATTTTATCGAGAACAATACCCTGCGCCGAATAAATGCGCCAATCCGGCTGGCCCAAAGATTGGGCTCGATTAAGATTGTGCATGGCCTGTTTAAGTTGACCGGTGGTCGTCAGCGCTTTACCAAATTCGGCAATTACGGACTGGTTTTTTGGTGCTGTAAGAGAAGCCTGCTGCAACACGCCAACAGCTTCCTTATTTGATCCGATTGCCCTTAGACTGCGGGCATATTTAATCGCAACGTTAGGATCACTGGGGTCTTCTTGCCATTTTTTTGCCCATGAATTCGCTTGTTGCAGAGACGATTTGCTTGGATTGATACTGCCTGTAACAAAATTCGAATCACCCTGAGCGGCCTGATTCTCGCTATTGTTGCCTGACACACAGGCGCTGGTGGCCTGGGCGATCAGAATAACGCCAAAAACCGGGGTGAAACGGCGGGAGGTAACAATCGAGCGGAAGTCTTGTGACATGTGAGATCACCGGGTAAGTTGTTTAATTAGAGGATCTGCCTGTTAAGATCGTCTATCGAGGCCCAGTCTGCAGTTTATATGTCAATAAATCATTAACCATGTCCGTTAGGATTTTGTACATCTGTTAAACACTGATAGTGCCAAACGCAGTTGCAGGTCATTAGGCTAAACAGACAGGATTGGAATGAAGTCAAAACGCAAAAAACCCAACCCGTTGGCAAAAGTCAGAGCCCGGCGTATGGCGCGGGCGCGCCAGAGGCAAGGCCTTATCAGCCGCGTAAAAGCAGCAATGCTTCCGACATTCTTTGTTGGCCTTGTTATCGTTATCGGGGCGGTAGGGGCATATGTATTATGGCGCAGCCCGTCGGTTTTGCCGATACCGGAAGATAATGTGAAATTCTTTCAAATCGCCACCGGCTCGGTTGGTGGAACTTACTATCCAGTCGGACGGGCGATAGCCTCTGTAATCAGCAAACCTCCCGGTTCAATTGCCTGCTCTGATGGCGGAACCTGCGGTGTTGAAGGTCTAATCGCCCTGGCTAAATCGGCACCGGGCTCAGTGGCCAACGTTCGCAGCATTAACAGCGGTCTCATCGATTCTGCTCTGGCACAGGCGGATATTGTCACCTGGGCCTATGAAGGCAAAGGACCCTTTGCCGCAGATGGAAAACTCGAAAATCTCAGAGTGATCGCCAGCCTCTATCCTGAAGCTGTGCACCTTGTGGTTGCTAAAGGATCCGGCATTTCGCGCGTTGAAGATTTGCGCGGCAAGCGGGTGTCGATCGACCGGGCAGGCTCGGGCACCCAGATTGATGCTCTGCTAATTTTGCAGGCTTTTGGTGTAAAACCGAATGAATTCACCCAACATATGGTTGATGCCTCACAAGCTTCGGACATGATTTTAAACGGCGAACTTGATGCCTATTTTCTGGTGGCCGGGACACCGTCGCTGGCGATTTCCGATCTCGCAGACAGAGGAAAGATTGATCTAATTTCCCTGAGCGGTGCTCCGATTGAAAAACTGAATTCCGAGAACAGTTATTTTGTTCCCATCAAAATAGCCGCCGGCACCTACAAAAATATTGGAGAAATTGAAACAATATCGGTCCGTGCTCTTTGGATTACAAACGTTAAAACCAGTCGAAAGCTGATAAAAAATATACTTAAAGCCCTGTGGCGCAAAGAAAATGAGGAAACATTCCTCAAAGGGCATGCAAAAACAAAGTTGATCAGGCCAAATTCTGCATTGGAAGGCATTGCTATTCCCCTACATCGAGGCGCGCAGGCATATTATGCTGAACGCGGATTGCTGAAACGCTGATTTTCATCGCAACGCTGGAGAGAATTTTTGCCAAAAATACTTGTGGAATTAAAAACCGGCACACGGTCCAAAACACCTGTCTGCCCAATTCATGTGGTTAACCCCAAGACACTAAAATCATTTCTAAACCAATTAACCCCCGCCCAGAAAAACTGGATCAAAGTAAAGAGCTTTACCGGCAAGCCGGGCGAGATTGCTTTGGTGCAAAATGATGGTGGAGCACTCGATTGCGTGTTGTTCGGCATAAGTAATTCCAAAACTGATATCAGTTGTTTGGATCTTGCTGTGGGGAAAATCGCTACGCTGGTGCCACAGGGGATATATCGATTCGCCTCCGGAATTACCGATGAAAGTCAGGCCGGGTTAGCCTGGGTGCTCAGTTCCTATGAATTTAAGCGTTACAGCGGCGAGCCGAAAAAATGGCCCAAACTCGCCGTTGGGAAAAGCGTTGACCGCGAAGAAATTCAACTGATTTCGCAAGGAGTTAATCTGGCCCGCGATCTTATAAATACACCGGCCAATGACATGGGCCCGCAGCAACTGGAAGCGGCTATTCGCAAAGTCGCAAAAACCTTCAAGGCAAAATTATCTGTTGTTCGAGGAGATAACTTGCTGACTAAGAATTTTCCCATGGTGCATGCCGTCGGCAGGGCCAGTAATCGGCCCCCGCGTCTGATAGACATGAAATGGGGTAAATCCAATGCGCCAAAAATAACCCTAATCGGCAAAGGCGTCTGCTTTGATACCGGCGGATTAAATATCAAACCGGGAAACTCGATGGCCTTGATGAAAAAGGACATGGGTGGTGCAGCCAATACGCTGGGGCTGGCCTTTATGATCATGGCGGCAAAATTGCCCGTCAGGTTGAGGTTAATCATTCCGGCGGTGGAAAATAATATCTCCGCCAACGCCTTCCGGCCGGGGGACGTGCTGGCAAGCCGCAAGGGATTAAGCGTAGAGATTGGTAATACCGATGCAGAAGGGCGCTTGGTCCTGGCTGATGCCCTTGCGCTGGCCGATGAGGAAAAGCCTGATCTTCTGATTGATATGGCAACATTAACAGGCGCGGCACGAGTTGCTTTGGGACCTGACCTTGCGCCTTTTTATTGTGATGATGAAGAACTGGTTACGCAGATCTCCAAGGCGGCCCGAAAAACTTGTGATCCGGTGTGGCCAATGCCATTTTGGAACCGTTATGATGAGTGGTTAAATAGCCAAATTGCCGATGTAAACCACATTTCGACCGGCGGTTTTGCCGGGTCAATAACAGCCGCTTTGTTTTTGCGCCGGTTTGTAGAGCACGCCAAAAATTATGTCCATTTTGATATCTATGGTTGGGCGCCAGACCCTCTGCCGGGAGTACCTAAAGGTGGTGCAGCACAGGGAATTCGAGCGCTTTTTGCAGTTATCAAGAACAGATATAATAAAACCTGATGGGCCGGGTTGCGAGTCAGCCTTTTCCGTGGTTAGAATAATTCGGTTCCGAAACAACAACTGCATAGAATCACAGAGGTAGTCATGGGCATTGAGCTATCCCTTTCTAACGCGCTTTGGCTGTTGCATGATATTTCCCTGGATATTGTTCATGACGATGACAAGGATTTATCCCCCCGCCAATTAACAATTCTTTTGACGGTTTATCTTGAAACTCCTCCTCATACCGTACGTGGGCTTGCTGAAAAGCTGCAAGTCTCAAAACCTGTAATCACAAGGGCTTTGGATGCCATGAGTGTCGCCGGTCTGTTAAAGCGCCGGCGCGATAACGAGGATAAACGTAATGTCCTGGTCCAACGTACGGTGGCCGGAGCGCTTTACCTTGAAGGTTTGGCGGAAATTGTCCAAAACCGCGCGGCTGATTTAAGAATTTAGGCCATGATCACAGACCCCAGATCGACGCCCGCGCGTCCGGACTTGGCGGCTGAACATCTCAGAGATAAAGTCGCTGCCGAACGCTATGCTGTTGGTCAGGATTATCACGTTATTGAAAGTGCTGCTCCGGTTCGAAAAGATCCGCGGCCTGATGCTGCGTTATTGACCGAGGCGTTGTACGGAGAAGCCGTTATCGTCTACGAAGAACGCGAAGGTTGGGTGTGGGCCCAGCTTTCTCAGGACGGATACGTAGGCTATCTGCCGCTTCAGTGCTTGTCGCCCGCAATCGGCGAACCGTCGCACCAAGTCAGCGTTTTGAGAACCTACATATACCCCAAACCCGATATCAAATCCCCGCCCTGGGATCTCATAAGCCTTAATAGCCGGTTGTGCATAACGCGCGAGCTAGATGATTTTACGCAACTTTCTTCCGGCGGTTTTATTTACACCGCCCACATCTCTCCAATTGGCGATTACGTAACGGATTTTGTAGCTGTTGCTGAAAAATTCGCGGGAACGCCATATCTTTGGGGAGGTAAACGGTCATTGGGACTGGATTGCTCCGGGCTTTTACAGGTCGCGCTGCAAGCCTGCGGAATATCGGCGCTGCGTGATAGCGATATGTTGCAGGAACAGCTAGGCGCAGAAATACCCTTAGCTGCTGAATTTTCGGGTCTTCGCCGCGGAGACCTCATATTTTGGCAGGGCCACTGCGGTATTATGTGTGATGCAATAAATCTGCTTCATTCAAATGGTCACCATATGGCGACCGTCATCGAACCGCTCGCTGAAGCGCGTGACCGTATTTCCAGCCTCTATGGCGAAATCACGATGATTAAGCGCCTGCCGGATTACAGTCCCGCCGGTTAATAACCTCTGGCATTATCAACAATATTGTCGAGCCCGTCCCCGGCCTCATATTTTTTAATTTGTTCCAGAATGTATTTAGACAGCGCTCTGTCATCGCTCTCGCTGGCGTTGTGCGGGGTAATCGTAACGCCTTGGTGTTGCCAAAGCGCGCTGCTTGCAGGCAAGGGTTCGTGTTCAAACACATCAAGGCTGACAGCGTGCAATTTTCCGCTGTCCAGCGCGGCAATTATATCATCCTCAATTTGCAGTTTTCCCCGTCCGGCATTTATCAATACCGGACCTTGCAGTTGGCCATCTTGAGCGAGGGAGTTGAATAACTTCTTATTGAGTATCCCTTCTGTGTCCGGCGTATGAGGAAGCAGGCAAACGAGTATATCGGTGCGATTAAGGAAGGCTGGCAGACCGTCTGAACCAGCGAAGCTTTCAATCCCTGAAATATCCTTCACACTGTTGCTCCAGCCTGCGACCTGAAAACCCAAATCACGTAATTTACACGCAGCATCCGTGCCCAGAACGCCCATGCCCATAATCCCGACACGCACTTCCTTGGCGGCGGGTTGATGCAGTTCCTGCCATTGTTTGAGTTTTTGTTGCCTGTCATAATCATGAAATCTGCGGTGATGTAACAGAACATGAAACACGACATATTCAGTCATTCTCATCGTCAGATTGGGGTCAACAATCCGCACGATCGGAACATTCGGCAGTGCCGGATCACCGATCAGATGATCAACGCCGGCCCCCAGTGAAAAAATCGCCTCCAGATTGGGCAGTTGCGCCAGTGCCCCGTGAGGAGGATGCCAGGCAAGAGCATATTTTACGCTGTCCAGACGCCCATCCCCGGGCCAGATGCCAACAGTTTCAGTCGGAGTTAACAGCTCAAGCTGACGGCGCCAGTCTTCGGGCTGCATGCCCTGCATTACCAATAAAATTTTCATCGAACGGCTCCAGATAGAAACCTAGGTTGAGACAACATCAGCAGGCGCGGTCGCCAAATCAAACGCGGCCGCCATCAATGCCTTGGTATAATCAGATTTTGGTTCATCAAAAATGTGATCTGACGGCCCTTGCTCAACAATCTTGCCGTCTCGCATGACAATTACATCATTGGCCAGGGCACGGACAACCTTCAAATCGTGACTGATAAACAGGTAGGCGAGGTTATGGCGATCCTGAAGGTCGCGCAGCAAATCTACGATCTGCGCTTGCACCGACATATCAAGCGCGCTAGTCGGTTCATCAAGCATGACAAACTTGGGACCCAAAGCCATTGCCCTGGCTATGGCAATACGCTGACGCTGGCCGCCGGAGAATTCATGTGGATACCGGTCCTGAACATCTGCCTCCAGCCCAACCTCTTCCAGTGCGGTGGCGACACGTTCGCGCTGCTCTTCGACGGAGAATTCCGCGCCTTGAACAACCAGCCCCTCGGCAACAATATCTCCGATGGGAAGACGCGGAGACAGTGATCCGTAGGGGTCCTGAAAAACGATTTGCATTTCGCGCCGCAACGGGCGCATGTCGCGGCTTTGATAGGCACTTATATCATTGCCGAGATAGGCAATCTTCCCCTGGCTTGCTATAAGTCGCAGCAGAGCCAGACCGAGAGTGGTTTTGCCCGATCCGGATTCACCGACAATGCCAAGGGTTTGACCGGCCCGCACCTGCAGACTTATGCCATCAACCGCCTTGATGTGGTCGACCGTACGTCGCAAAAAACCTCGTTTAATCGGAAACCATACTTTCAAATCATCGCTTTCAACAACAATGGGAGCATCGCTGTTGGGTGCCGGTGCCTGGCCCTTGGGTTCTGCGGCCAGCAGATGGCGGGTATAGGCATGCTGGGGGTTTTCAAAAAGGCTTTCGGTTGCTTCTTGCTCGACGATTTCGCCCTCGGTCATGACGCAAACCCGATCGGCCATTTTGCGCACAATACCCAAATCATGAGTGATCAGCAGCATCGCCATTCCAAGTTCTTTCTGCAGCGAGCGCAGAAGTTCCAGAATTTGCGCCTGAATGGTCACGTCAAGTGCGGTGGTCGGCTCATCGGCAATCAAAAGGTCAGGTTCATTGGCCAAGGCCATGGCGATCATAACCCGTTGGCGCTGGCCACCGGATAGTTGATGCGGGTAGCTGTCCAGCCGGCTTTCCGGATTGCGGATACCAACCTTGTCCAATAGTTCAATTACCCGCGTTCGCGCCGCTTGCGGGCGCATGCCGCGATGAAGAACAAGGATTTCTCCTACCTGCTTTTCAATCGTGTGCAGCGGGTTTAGCGACGTCATCGGCTCTTGAAAAATGATCGAGATCATATTGCCGCGGATACGGCGCAGGGTTTTTTCATCCGCCGATAACAATTCCTCACCCCGGAAGGTGATTTTACCGGAGGGGTGAAATGCCGAGGGGTAAGGCAACAGCTTCATGATCGACAAGGCGGTAACGGACTTGCCCGAACCTGATTCACCCACGAGCGCGACGGTCTGTCCCTGCTTGATTTCGAATGACACGCGATCAACGGCGAGAATATCTTCCGCCCCTTGACGGAAGGCTACCGAAAGCTTGTCAATGCTGAGCAGAACGTCACTTGTTGATGTCATTGGAACGTCTTCCTTGGATCAAGCGCATCGCGGACGGCCTCGCCAATAAAGACCAGCAAACTTAACATCACCGCGATGACGAGGAAGCCGGAAATTCCAAGCCAGGGCGCCTGGAGATTGGCCTTGCCCTGAGCCAGAAGTTCGCCCAATGACGGAGAGCCCGGCGGCAGGCCAAAGCCGAGAAAATCTAGCGAAGTCAGCGTCGCAATTGAACCGTTGAGAATAAATGGCATAAACGTCAAAGTTGCCACCATGGCGTTGGGCAGGAGATGTTTGAACATTATTTTGCTGTTTGAAACACCTAAGGCCCGGGCTGCATTAATGTACTCGAAGTTTCGCCCGCGCAAAAACTCGGCTCTTACCACACCGACAAGGGCAACCCAGCTGAACAACAGCAGGATAAACAGCAATATCCAGAAAGTTGGCTCGATAATAGAGGCAATAATAATCAACAGATATAAAGACGGCACGCTGGTCCAAATCTCGATTACGCGCTGGAATATGAGATCAACCCAGCCGCCGAAATACCCTTGCACCGCCCCGGCAAAAACACCGATTACAGATGATATTAAAGTGAGAACAAGACCGAATAACACCGAAATCCTGAAACCGTAAAGCAGGCGGGCAACCACATCGCGGCCCTGATCATCGGTTCCCAGCCAGTTTTCAGCCGATGGCGGGGCGGGAGCCGGGACCGGCAAATCGAGATTAATGGTGTCATAGCGGTAGCGGATGAGGGGCCAAAAAATGCGGCCGGATTTCTTTTCAATCAGCTCTTTGACAAAGGGGTCGCGATAATCCGCTTCTGTTTCGAATTCCCCGCCAAATGTGGTTTCCGGATAGACTTTAAACACCGGCGAATAATACTGCCCGTCAAATTGCACCAGCAAAGGTTTATCGTTGGCGATGAATTCAGAGAACAGGCTCAAGAAAAACAGGATCAAGAAAACCCACAAGCTCCAAAAACCCCGCTTGTTTGCCTTAAAGTTCTGCCACCGGCGTATATTGATTGGTGACAGTCGGGATTTTTTACGTTCTTTCAATTTTGGTTTATCGAGAAAGGCCTTGCTTTCAGCTTCTTCGCCTTGTTGGGCGGTAATTTTTTGCTCCATGATAATCAGACCTCGCGACTTTCAAAATCGATCCGCGGATCAATCCAAGTGTACATGAGGTCGCTGATCAGATTTACGATCAGACCAAGCAAACTGAAGATATACAAAGTGGCAAAGACGACCGGATAGTCCCGGTTGACGATCGATTCAAACGACAAAAGGCCAAGACCATCAAGTGAAAATATGGTTTCGATCAACAAAGACCCGGCAAAAAAAGCTCCGATAAAAGCGCCGGGAAATCCGGCTATCACAATAAGCATGGCATTACGAAAGACGTGGCCGTAGAGCACTTCGCGTTCCTTCAGGCCCTTGGCGCGGGCGGTCATGACATATTGTTTTTTAATCTCGTCCAGAAACGAATTTTTGGTCAAAAAAGTTGTGGTGGCAAAGGCTCCCAACGCCATCGAGACCAGTGGCAAGGCCAGGTGCCAGAAATAATCAGTAATTTTTCCAAACCACGAGAGCTGATCGAAATTATCCGAGGTCAATCCCCGCAACGGGAAAATATCGAAAAAAGTGCCACCGGCAAATAGCACGATTAACATCACCGCAAATAAAAACCCGGGTATTGCATAACCGATGACAATGACCCCGCTGGTCCAAATATCAAACCGGCTGCCGTCCTGAACGGCTTTGCGGATACCTAAAGGGATCGAAATGCCATACGAGATCAACATCAGCCACAGGCCCAGCGAAATCGATACCGGCATTTTTTCTTTAATTAGCGAAATCACCGAGACGTCGCGAAAATAGCTTTCGCCAAAATCGAAACGACTATAATTCCATAACATCAGACCGAAGCGCTCGTAGGCCGGTTTGTCAAAGCCGAACTGTATTTCAAGCTTTTTGACAAACTCCGGGTCAAGACCCTGGGCGCCGCGATATTTTGAAGAGGTTGCGACATCTCCGGCGTTCGTTGCCGGTGCGTTGGCACCAAAATCACCGCCCTGGCTGCCGCCAATGCGCGAGGTTGCAGCGACATCGGTTCCGGTTAGCTGGGCGATAATGCGCTCTACCGGTCCACCTGGAGCAAACTGGATAAGCACGAAACTGACCATCATGATACCCAATAGCGTCGGGATAATTAGGAGCAGTCTTCTAAGGATATATGCTGCCATGGATCAGCCGAATCACTTCTGAGGTTTGGGGTTTATGTCTTAACGAGCCAATTTGGCAGCTTTTTCACTGTCGTACCACCAGGTTTCTATGATCCCGCGCCCATATTTGGGTTTTACCGCCGGACGGGAGAATTTATTCCAATAGGCCATGGCATGACTGGCTTTATACCATTGCGGAACCCAGTAGTGGCCGGCCCTAAGAACCCGGTCTAACGCCCGCGCGGCAATATTTAATTCTTGCCGCGATTTGGCCCCGATTACTTTTTCAATCAATGCATCTACGACCGGGTCTTTTATACCGGAAAGGTTAAGGCTGCCCTTGATATTGGCATAGGCGGAACCCCAGTAATTTCTAAGTTCGACGCCGGGAGTGATCCGCAAAACGTAGCGCCGGGTCGTAATGTCAAAATCAAAACTTTTTAATCGCTCCTGATATTGCGCCGGATCGACGCGGCGAATAAATCCCTTAATCCCGAGCACCTTGAGATTGTTAATAAACGGCGTGATAATTCGTTCAAACGTGGGCGAAAAAATCAGAAACTCAATCGTAAATTCTTCGCCCTTTTGATTGACCCGCACGCCGTTTTTAACCGTCCAGCCCGCCTCGTTTAACAATCTGGTAGCCTGGCGCAAGAGCTTGCGATCCTGCCCCGAGCCATTGGAAACCGGGGGAACATAGGGGGTGGTAAACACTTCTTCGGGCAGTTCGTCCCTAAAAGGTTCAAGCAGCTCCAGTTCTTCAACGCCCGGTTCGTTTTCAGCCTTCATCTTTGAGTTTTCGAAGAAGCTCTCGGTGCGGTTATAAAGGGAATAAAACTGGTTTTTGTTTGTCCATTCAAAATCAAAGGCTAAATCAAGTGCTTTTCGCACCCGTTTATCGGAAAATTTCCCCCGCCGCATATTGAGAAAAAATCCTTGCGCACCCGAGGGTTGATCATTGGGCAAAATTTCACGGATCATCCGGCCTTCTTTTACGGCGGGAATATCATACTGGGTCGCCCAGGCCCGGGAGGTGAACTCCTCGCGCAAATCATACACATTTGCTTTCAGGGCTTCGAATTCAGCCGTGCGATCGCGAAAATACTCATAAATCAACTCGCCGAAATTATATCGGCCCTTGTTAACCGGCAGATCCTTGGCCCAATAATCATCTCTGCGCTCATAGGTAATTGTGCGGCCCTGCTTGAAATTCTTGACTTTGTAAGGCCCGCTGCCCAGCGGTGGCTCAAGTGTCGTTTCGTCAAACTCCCGCGTTGCATAATATTGCTTCGAAAAAATCGGCAGGGAAGCGACGAGCAAGGGCAGATCCCGTATCTGTTTGCCTTTAAATCTGTAGGTAACGCTGGCGTCATTCACCGCTTCAGCCGATACGACATCGCGCAACTGCAATGACAGGCTTGGATGGCCCTTTTCCTTGATTATATTGAAGGAAAAAACCACATCGTCAGCCGTCAGCTTGCTGCCATTGGAAAATTCTGCCTGCGGGCGCAAATTAAATGTCACGCTTAAATTATCATCCGCTACATCCGCACTCTCAGCAACAAGTCCGTAAACGGCATCTGGTTCATCCAGAGCCCGCACCATCAATGTATCAAAGAGAAACCCGAGACCCTGCGCGGCATCTCCCTTAAGAATATAACCGTTCAGGCTGTTAAAAGTCGTCAGCCCTGCCGTGCCGATCATGGCCAGGGGACCACCCTTTGGCGCCTTGGGGTCGACGTAGTCAAATTGTTTGAAATCAGCCGGATATTTCAGGTCACCAAAGGCTGAAAGCCCATGCGACGGTTTTGAAAAGGAGGCTTCCATACTGGAAAAAAGCCCTAACGAGATAGTCAGGGCAGAGATAAGCAACCTGTAGCGCATAAGAAACATTACTTTTTCACCGCGGCAGCTTTATTTTCATCAAACCACCAGATATCCGGAAAACCGATCTGATAATCAGGTGATTTTTCCGGAAAACCATAGCGGTTCCAACGGGCCAGACGAGACCCTTTTGAATACCATTGCGGAACCACATAATGGCTCCATAACAACACACGATCGAGCGCATGGGTCAAATGCAATAACTCGGCGCGGTCCTTGGCAAAAATTATCTTTTCAATCAGCTTGTCGATCGCCGGGTTTTTAATGCCGACCAGATTGCGGCTGCCTTTGCGGTCTGCGGCCGCCGAGCCCCAATTATCACGTTGCTCATTACCCGGCGACAACGACTGTCCCCAGCCGCCAACAATAATATCAAAGTCAAAACCATCCAGCCTGTTTTGGTACTGGGAAACATCAACCGTGCGTACGGTAACGACGATACCCAAGCGCTCAAGGCTTTTTTTATAGGGCAGGACGATACGCTCAAACGCCGGGGAGACCAATAGGAATTCAACCTTCATCTGCTCACCGGTTTTTGTGTTTGTCAAAATCCGATTTTTAATATCCCAGCCCGCCTCAATGAGGAGTTTGCGGGATTTTCTCAGGTTGCTTCGCAGAGCCCGTTGATCACCATTCAGCGGATTTTCATAGACCTTGGTGAAAACCTCAGGCGGCACGTCGGCGCGTAGCTCATTGAGGATTTCAAGTTCGCGATCATCCGGTAAACCTTTCGCGGCCAGTTCAGATCCCTCAAAAAAGCTCGAGACCCGGGTATATTGGCCAAAGAACAGATTTTTATTAGCCCATTCAAAATCAAAAGCAAAATTGAAAGCCTGCCGCACCCGTTTATCGGCAAACTTGGCCTTGCGCGTGTTGAATACAAAGGCCTGCATGCGTTCAGGGTTTTTTGTGACAAAAAGGCTTTTTATGATGTCGCCGGATTTAACATATTTAGTGTTATAGGCGGTTGCCCAGTTTTTGGCGGAATTTTCAAACCTGACGTCAAATTGATCCCCCTTGAAGGCTTCGAGGGCAACGGTATCATCGCGGAAATAATCGGCGCGTAGCTGATCAAAATTATTGCGCCCGACATTCACCGGCAAATCCTTGCCCCAATAGTCTTTTACCCGTTCAATGGTAACATGTTTGCCGGCAACGACCTCGGTGATGCGATAAGGCCCGCTGCCTAGGGGAGCGACGAGAGTGGAGGAGAAAAAGTCGCGCTTTTTGCCATTGGCATCCACACCTTCCCAATAGTGTTTGGGTAAGATCGATAGTTGCCCGGTGATTTGAGGAAGCTCGCGATTGCCTTTCTGGCTAAACCGGAAGGTAACTTCATTTGGCCCGGTTTTTTCCGCCTTGATTACATTGGCATAATAATAGGCGTAACGGGGATGACCCTTTTTTAACACGTTGAGGGAAAAAATCACGTCTTCCGGCGTCACCGGTTTGCCGTCATGCCAGCGTGCTTGCGGTCTCAACTTGTAGGTGACGGATGAATAATCATCCGGATAAGAAACTGACTCCGCCAGCAGACCATATTCACTTGACGGCTCATCG
>JAJFHR010000054.1 GCA_021775515.1 Hyphomicrobiales bacterium
CCTTCCGGATCTGACCCGATTGGCGAGGGATACGTCCATCGCCAACCTCCCAGGACAGTATATCAAACGCCCAGCCGAGAAACGCAAGTACCGAATTTAAACAAATTCCCAAATGCCGTAATTTTCTTCCCGCCAGCGTAAAATTCACCATTGCATCCGCCATCTGGTTCGTGACAGGTTGAGGAAATATTTTCACCTGCAAAAAGAATTTCACCTTCATGGCGTTCAACAGCGACTTTCATTGCTTTAGTGATAACCCTCTCGATCGGGCCCAGGCCGAAAGGCGCGATAGCGTGTGGCTGAGGCAACAATTATCGGCGCCAAGTTCCATGTTTATTCCATTTCAGGGCGAAAAGCCGCTGATTGCGCTAAACCAGGGGGAAAACGGCGAAAATCCCGGCGGTGACATCGGCTGGCTGCCGCTGGCAGACGAGCGCATTCGACACGTTGAAAAATCGTCTTTTCATTTATTGGGAAACACCTCCCGGGGCGAGGCGCGCTTTGCCTGCGATATTCATCACCACAATAAAGATTTTGATGAAGAGGCCGCCCAATTTGAAGGTGCCGGGAAGTTTATTGATCTCAGGAGCGTCGTGATGCAAGGGTTGGTGTCGCCACGTAATGCGAGCATACTGGCGCAGGCAAAATCTTTGACCGGCTGGCATAAATCTCATCAATTCTGCTCTACTTGCGGGGCGGCATCAGTTCCAGCGGACGGCGGGTTAAGGCGCCATTGTCCAAGCTGTGAAACAAATCACTTTCCGCGCACAGATCCCGTGGTCATCATGCTCATTGTTCACGGCAATGAATGCCTGTTGGGCCGCGGCGCCCATTACAATGAGGGGCAATATTCAACTTTGGCCGGGTTTGTTGATCAGGGCGAAAGCATAGAAGAAGCCGTCAGACGCGAAATTAAGGAAGAAACCCGCATTGACGTTGGTGATGTTACCTACCACTCAAGCCAACCCTGGCCGTTTCCCAGTTCGCTGATGATCGGATGCCATGGCCAAGCCCTAAGCCACGATATCGAGATTGACGATCATGAAATTGAACATGCCCGCTGGTTCAGCCGCCGGGAAGTGAGCTTGATGATCGAAAAAAACCACCCGGAAAACCTTATTATTCCGCCAAAGTTTGCAATTGCCCACCACCTTATCAGACATTTTGTCGATGGAGATTAAGTTGGTCAGGCAGATTGCATAGTGCGGAAAGCGTGCGCCTTGTAGATTCCCAGAACTTTGAGCTCGGTGGTATAAAATTCGAGTTCTTCCAGCGCCATTCTTACCGGTCTGGTTGAGGGATGACCTTCGATATCGGCATAAAACTGGGTTGCGGTAAAGGCACCTTCCAACTGGTAGGATTCCAGTTTGGTTACGTTGATGCCGTTGGTGGCAAAACCGCCAAGCGCTTTATAGAGGGCAGCGGGTACATTGCGCACCTTAAAGACAAAACTGGTAACAACATGTTCTTCTTCGGGATCGGCATCATCAGGTTCGCGCGAAAGAATTAAAAACCGCGTCGTGTTGTGATCTTCGTCTTCTACGTTTTTTACCAAAACATCGAGATCATAAACTTCTGCTGCAAGTTTTGAGGCAATCGCACATTTGGTTTTGTCATTGGCCTGGGAAATCATGATAGCGGCGGCAGCCGTATCCACCGCAACGACGGGCTCAAGCTTCAGATCACGAATTATGCGGCGGCAGGAACCTAATGCCACAATATGGCTGTGCACGGTTTTTATATCATCAAGAGTTGCACCTTTTACGCCCAGTAATTGATGATGCACACGTTGAAAATACTCGCCAATAATATAGAGCCCGGCTCCAGGTAACAGATGATGAATATCACCCACGCGCCCGGCCACCGAGTTTTCAATCGGGATCATTCCAATATCCGCACCGCCATCTGAAATCGCCGTCAATGCCTCTTCAAAGGTGCGGCACGGGTAGGGCTTCATGTGAGGAAAAACCTCATTGCAGGCAATATGTGAATTGGCGCCCAATTCACCTTGAAACGCTATTTTGCCGGTCGTCTGGTCCATAATGCGAATGATCCCGTGAGTTTAGAAAAATGATATACGATGGCTCGTACACTTAAGGAAATTTGATTTTTATTTGCTCAACATTGCTCGTGCACGCCTCAGATCATCGGGCGTATCAACCCCGAATGGCACCTCTTCTACCATTGCCGCATCAATTCGCATAGCCGCATCGAGAGCGCGCAACTGTTCAAGCTTCATTTGGCTTTCGCGAAGACTGTGAGGAAGGGAGACGAATGTTTTAATCGCTGTGCGCCGGTATGCATAAATGCCTATGTGATGGATGTAGGGGCCGGTGTAATCCGGCGGCAACAGACGAGTGAAATCCTGCGCACGGATGATACTGGAAGGCCTAATTGGACCGTCATCTTTTCCGGTGATGATCTTAACGACATTGGGATCCTTTATCTCACGCTCATCGATAATGATGGTGCCCAGGGTGGCGATATCCACCGCCGGTGAAGCAAGCGGGTCAAGGCAGCGCATAATTGCTGAGGGTGCCAGGGTCGGCAGATCACCTTGCAGATTTATCACGATATCATAGAGTTTGCCGTTTTCCACCCTTTTCAATGCTTCATAAATGCGGTCTGACCCACTTTCGTGGCCGGGGTTTGTTACAATGGCTTTACCCCCGGCTTTTTGTATTGCGGCCGCGATTTCGTCTTCTCCGGCGGCAACAACAACATCGCCGATATTGGCCTCCATTGCCCGGCGCCAAACATGCACAATCATCGGCTCACCGGCGATATCGGCCATTGGTTTTCCGGGCAATCTGGTGGAGGCCATACGAGCTGGAATAAGGATGATTATTTTTTTTGCCATTGCTTCTGCTTCATTGATTTGTGCCCGAGTGTCGTTTGCGAGTGGGCGAGGAAAAACTATCCTTTGAGACCTGATTTATTTGCGCTGAGAAAAATTTGTCATACGTGTTGCGTTGGGCACCATAAAGCATGTAATCTCCGCGCGCACCGGGTGATGAAGAGAATCACTTGACTGTTGAGATGGTATCTGTTGACAAATTACTGCTATTGGACCTTTCGGAGCCGCTTTTCTGATGGACACTTTTGAACTGAATAAAATTGCCGGGGCCTTGTTGTTTACGTTTTTAATCGTGCTCGGTTTGGACAATTTGGCAAGCATTATCTACAAGCCGCATCAACCTGAAAAGCCGGGATATGAAATAGCCGTGCCGGAAACCGACAAGGCTGAAAAAGCTGAAGTCGTAAAGGAAGCAAAAGAAGAGGTTTCACTGGCAAAACTTCTGGTTGGCGCTGATGTTGACGCCGGTCAAAAGCTGGCCAAGAAATGTGTCGCCTGCCACACTTTTGATAAGGGTGGTGCCAATAAAATTGGCCCTAACCTTTATGGCATTCTCGGCAGAAAAATGGCGTCTATCAGCGGATTTTCCTATTCTTCGGCCATGAAAGGCAAAGCTGAGAGTGTTGACAGTTGGAGTTTCGAGGCGATGGACAGTTTTTTGACCAAACCCAAAGATTTTGTCCCCAAGACAAAAATGGCCTTCTCAGGTGTCAAAAAACCCCAGGCGCGGGCTAATCTTGTGGCCTACCTGCGGTCGTTGAGCGACAGTCCGATTGCACTTCCGGCCGATCAATAGCCGGGCCAAGACCCGCCCTTGTTGGAGAAATTTCATGCCTTATTGATCGGCGTGAGATTGTGGAGGTTTGGTTACAAATGATCCATGATGTATCACAGTCATGTGAGGGTCGATTTTTCCTCCTAAATTCGGTCATAATGTTCTCCAAATTATAAGCCGCCTGCGTTAGGTTAAAAGACTTGGGAATTAGGAGACCATATGGATCACATATTACGATCACCAAAACTGCTGGTTCTGGCTGTAACGGTATTAATATTTTCAGGTCAGTTTAGTAATCTGCATGCAGAAGAAAATAAATGGCGGCACGGTCTTTCTTTGTTTGGATCGCTCAAATACAAACCCGATTTCAAGAACTTTGATTATGTAAATCCGCAAGCGCCAAAAGGCGGAAAATTGCGGATGGGATCAATTGGCACTTTCGATAGTTTAAACCCGTTCATACTCAAGGGACGGGCGGCGTCTTTGTCGGGAATGATTTACGACACCTTGCTTCAATCCAGCGCCGATGAGCCGTCAAGTGAA
>JAJFHR010000055.1 GCA_021775515.1 Hyphomicrobiales bacterium
TTTCGGCGGCTCTCAGGCGGTTCCAAGACATAAACGCTTAGCGGAATCCATACCGGCCACATGAACCATGAAAAAAAGATAAAGCCCATAGCGCTCCACCAGACCATGACCGGATCGCTGTCAGTAACACCCATCCAGACAAAACCTTCCATGAATTGCTGTACGCCGGCCATCGCCGGCATGAGAGCAATCGGCAGATATCGTTTGTTGGCTTGTAAGGCCTTCCAACTGGCAAAAGCGCCACCTGCGATCAGAACTGCGCTGGCTGAAAAACTAACAGTTTGCGAAAAACACATAAATAACCCCAGGTTTTTGGTGGCACTGTAGCGCTTGATATTACCGCGTTTTAGATCAAAACCCCAGGGAATTTGACCAATGATGCCAATCAGGAATCAGGGTCCTCGCCCAGGTTAGTGAGGGCCGGGAAGCCGTTGGTTTGCTTAACCCGGCTCAATTTTTCATTGGTTTTTTAATAATGTTTTGGATTTATTAAGTCTCATAGGGCAGCATCTGTCATAGTGATATTGAAGTTGTCTTGAATCACGGCGGCGATGTTGCCGATGATGGGGTGGGGAGCGACCACTATTGGACGAAAATGATGCTGTTTGTGGCCGGGCTGGAAACCGGTTACAATCACAATTGATATGTAGTGTTTATAGAGTAATTGCGTAAATGTCGGATTCCCCTCGCGATAAAACAGAAATGTTTAATGCAAATGTTACCGTAGATTTCGGTGAGAAATTTGCCTCTTCAGATCTTTTCAATAAAGTCTTTCGGGAAGGGATGGCACTGGTTGAGGAAACAGCCAGTTATCTCGATGGTCCCGGGCGGCGCGATTCCCGCGATTTACCCAGGCCGGTTTCTATCGCCTATGCCACTGAAAGCATGCGGCTTACGACGCGATTGATGCAGCTTGCGTCCTGGTTGCTGTTGCAGCGCGCTGTCAAAGAAGGCGAAATGTCGCCAAAAGAGGCAACCGAAGACAAATACCGCATAAATCTGTCAGCGCTCAAAAGCGGTGAGGCGCTGAAAATTGAGGAAAGTTTGCCAGATGGTTTGATGGATCTCATCAATCGCAGTCACAGATTGCTGGACCGCATCAGGCGGCTGGACCAAATGTTGAGTGGTGAAGGCGCACCAAAAACACCGGAACGTAACGTGGTGAACGATCAGGTCAATCAGCTGGAAGAAGCTTTTAACCTGCTTAAGCCAGGCCCGAAACAATAAAGTTTCTTACCGGCGAAATTTTACCTGCCGGTGATTGTAGTTGGATAAAAAACAAAAACCCCGGCACAGCGACCGGGGTTTTCTGATTTCAATGCGGCGATATCGTTATTTGATAAAGCCTTCATATTTTTTCTTGAAACGGCTGACCCGGCCGCCACGGTCCATAAGATGTTGCCCGCCGCCTGTCCATGCAGGGTGGGTGGTTGGATCAATGTCAAGAGTAAGCGTGTCACCTTCGGACCCATATGTGGATCTTGTTTCAAAGGATGTGCCGTCCGTCAGCGTTACCTTGATCGTGTGATAGTCGGGATGGATATCGCTTTTCATTTTTTAGAAACCTGAAATCATGCTCATACAGAGATAACAAAAATTTGCGCTGATATACCTTATGCTGGCCGCAGATACAAGTAGGTATGATGACCTTGAATGAGAAGATTTTAATTTTGATCGCCGGGAGGAGCTGAAACCGGTAATTTTCAAACGATTTTATTGTTCACAGACAACTACTCGTGGCATAGTCTCCTTCGTTTGCTAAAATGGTCAGGTAGACAGACTTGATGGTTGCGACCGCATTGGTCCAATTGTCGTGAATATCTTTCCCGGGAAAACGGATATCCGGTGAAATCAGCACCACGAGGATATACCAAATTGGGCTTTGTCTTTAATCAAACTGCTAAATTATATGTTTGTTGGCTTGATCCCAACTCATTGAAGCCTTATTAGCAAACGGCCAGATCAGCGTGTGGAGTTTTTAAGAGCGTGAAATCCAAGGGAATGCAAGGTCCTCAAGCCGCGGCGGCTGAAGCAAATGTTGAAGCACTGGAGGAGGCCGCCAAGCGCCGGGGTAAAAGCCGCAATTTGCGCCCGCTGGCAAAGCTTATACCGTATGTGACCCGTTATAAGGGCCATATAGTGGGTGCATTAATTTCGCTGCTTGCCGCTTCAATCGCTACCTTGGCGGTTCCGCTGGCGCTGCGGCGAATTATCGATTTGGGGTTCTCGCGCGAAAATGTCGGATTTATCGACAATTATTTCGCCATGATGATTGTTATTGCGGCCCTTTTGGCACTGGCCAGCTCGGCACGGTTTTATTTTGTTACCTGGATTGGCGAGCGGGTGGTGGCAGATTTGCGCGATGCGGTATTTTCGCGGCTTACGGCACTTAGCCCGAGTTTTTATGAGCGCACCGAAACCGGTGAATTATTGTCGCGACTGACAGCGGATACAACCTTGATCAAATCGGCATTTGGGGTCAGCGCCTCTTTGGCCTTGCGCAATTTGGTGTTGTTTTTTGGTGCTGCCGCCATGATGGTTTTCACCAGTGCTAGATTAAGCGGTCTGGTGCTGTTGGCCCTGCCTATTATCGTAATGCCGTTGGTGCTTTTTGGTAAAAAAGTGCGCCGTCTGTCCAGGAATGCCCAGGATTCGCTGGCCGATACAACCGCTTTTGCCAATCAAAGCCTGTCGTCCATGCAGACTGTGCAGGCGTTTAATCATGAAGAGGCGGACAACAAATATTTTGGCGATGCCGTGGAGCGGGCGTTTGATGCCTCGAAACAACGGATGATGGCGCGGGCTGTTTTAACCGCCTGTGTTATATTTCTTACCTCGGCCAGTATTGTTGTCATTTTGTGGATGGGCTCCCAGGAAGTGTTAACCGGCCGGCTTTCAGGCGGCACGTTGAGCCAGTTTGTCCTGTATGCGGTATTTGCCGCCGGTGCCATGAGCCAGTTGAGCCAGGTTTGGGGCGAAATCCAGTTGGCAGCGGGTGCCGGAGAAAGACTGGCGGAACTTCTCGATGAGGTGCCAGATATAGAGGCACCAGCAAATCCCAAGCCAATGCCGGAACCGGCCTTGGGCAGCATCCGATTTGACCATGTTAAATTTGCCTATCCCAAACGGCCGGACCAGGCAGCATTGAACGATGTTTCATTTACAATTCAACCGGGAGAAACCATCGCTGTGGTTGGCCCATCCGGCGCTGGCAAAAGCACCTTATTTCATTTGCTATTGCGATTTTTTGACGTTCAGTCCGGCACCGTCGAAGTTGATGGCGTTGCCGTTAATCAGGTTGATCCCACTCAATTGCGCAGCCGCACAGCAATCGTGCCGCAATCTCCGGTCATTTTTTCATCAAGTGCCAAAGACAATATTCGCTACGGTAAACCTTCAGCGAGCGATGAAGAAGTGATCAGCGCAGCTAAATCCGCACTCGCCCACGAATTTATCATCAGCAATCCTAGTGGATACGACTCAACATTTGGTGAAAGAGGGGTAAGCCTGTCGGGTGGCCAGCGCCAACGTGTTGCGATCGCGCGCGCGGTGTTGCGGGATGCGCCGATATTGCTGCTGGATGAGGCAACGAGCGCCCTGGACGCCGAGAGCGAACAAAAGGTTCAGCAGGCTCTTGATGAGCTTATGCAGGGGCGGACCACGCTCATTATCGCCCATAGATTGGCGACGGTAAAAAATGCAGACCGCATCTTTGTTATGGATGAAGGGCGGATCGTTGCGGAAGGCAGCCACGACCAGCTTATCAAAGAAGGCGGTCTATATCGCAGGCTGGCAGATCTTCAGTTTTCCTCCGGTTTTACCACCACGGCGATTGCTGCCCAGTAGGTGCTTGCAACGCCACAAGTTTTTGCCATATGAAGTAGGCGTTATGTCCCGTCTTTCAGGGGTTTGTTGTTTTGTGTTAGCGGTGAAAAATTTAAGCCCCGCATTTAGGTGTAATTGATGTCACGTCGTAAAATTTCCGGATTTGTTTTTCTTGGTCTCATTGTCTTTATTATCAGTGCGTTTTTTGTGCGTGTCGTGTCTCAGGCAGGTCAGTTTACCACAATAAAAACCGTACGAACCGGTGTGTGTCAGAGTTATGGTGGCCTTTCCGGGCCTGAAGATATAGTCGTGGATCGTGAAACCGGGACGGCTTTTTTCTCTTCGCTTGATCGAAAATTGGCGATGGCCGGTGGTGCGAATGCGGCAACTCTTCGTGGAACCATCCAAAGTGTTGATCTTAATAATTTAAAACCAGGATCTGCACCGGCGTATAAAAATGTAACACCAGAGGCGCTAAAACAATTTCAACCTCTTGGGCTAAATCTTTATACCGGCAAGGACGGGGAAAAGCGTCTTTTTGTGGTTAATCAGAGCGGTGCTGGCAAGCAGACGGTAGAAATTTTTGGAATTGTTTCAGGCAACCTGGTGCATGAAAAAACCGTTGACCTGGGGGCTGCTGTTGTATCCGCCAATGATGTTCTAGCGGTTGGTCCGGAGGCTTTTTATGTGACGGATAGTGCCAGTGCCGGAGTAACTTCGGTGTTTTTGAATTTTGCCTTTCAGCGCCAACGTTCCAAGGTGTTTTATTTTGATGGTAAATCCGTCAAACCGGCGGCCGATGGCTTTGTTATGGCAAATGGAATTGCCAAATCGGCGAGTGGAGAGACGGTTTACGTCCTTGACACGTTCGCCCGCTCATTGAGATTTTTTAAACGTGACCAAGCATTAGGGACGCTGACAGATAATGGTGTTTTGTTTATCGGTACCGGCGTTGATAATATTGATGTGGCCTCTGACGGGTCTTTGTGGATGGCAGCCCATCCCAAGTTAATTGATTTCGTCTTGGCTGCCGCCGGGAAAAAACCAGTATCGCCCAGCCAGGTCATTCAAGCCGTACCGGGCAAAAAAAGCGGCGGTGAAGTTCGCACCACCTATCTCGATTTGGGCGAAGACCTTTCCGGCTCCAGTGTTGCGGTGAGTTATGGCAAACGCTTCATCATTGGCTCGGCCCTGGATGATAAGTTCGTCATTTGCGAGCGGAAATAACTGCCAGCACGATTTATTTTTCGGTGAGTTTGAGTTCAATGCGTCGGTTATGTTTGAAAGCTTCTTCGGTATTACTTTTATCGAGCGGTTGAAACTCGCCAAAACCGGCAGCTACCAGACGATTTTCAGGCACACCTTCTGCGATGAGCTGGCGCACAACCGAAATTGCCCGGGCGGCGGACAACTCCCAATTTGAGGGAAATTGGGGCGTATCTATAGGATCGGCATCGGTGTGGCCGTCAACCCGCAACACCCAGTTTATCTCTTCGGGTATCTGATCCTTCAGTTCAACAAGTGCCTTGGCGAGTTTCTTAATTTCCTCACTGCCAGTGTTATTTATTGTAGCCTCGCCCTTGCCAAACAGAACTTCCGATTGAAAAACAAATCGATCGCCAACAACGCGAATATCTGAGCGTTGTTTTAATATCTTGCTCAGGTTTTCAAAAAACGCCGATCTATATTGG
>JAJFHR010000056.1 GCA_021775515.1 Hyphomicrobiales bacterium
GTCGTCAAGGTCTCGATAACCTCGTTACGAGCGATTTCATCGCGCACAAAAATCACCGCAGCAGGTTGAGAAAACCGGGCCCAAAAGTAGGGATTTCCGGTTTGAGGCGATACTTTTCTTTTTAACTGATCAAGGCTTACAACCGCATATTTGCAGCGGACGATCCGGCCATCAAAGGCACATTCCTGGTAGTAGACATTTGGCGGCAACAAGCGGTTGGCCAGGCCGGCAAAAAACCCCTTGTGGGCATTGGCATAGCTATCGACGAGTACATAGAGATCGACCAGGGTGTCTTCGGTGTTTTCACCTCTAAGACAGGAGCCATACCCTAAAATTGCCAGGGCGGAGGCATCGAACCGGGCACGTACTGCCTGGGTGATGGCATTAATTTCCGGCGCTACGGGTTTTGATGATGTTTTGTCGACAAGAGCCAGAAGCTCGGCAAAATCTGCTGTGGTTTCCGATAAAGACAAAGTCAATCAAACCTTTAAAAATGCGAATTCAGGGCCGAGAGACAATCGCAAGGGTTGGTTTTTGGGCGGGTGAATGATTTCACCATCCAATATACAGTCAGAGGTTATTTTAAACGACAGGTTCGTCGCCGAGAAGCTTTCATATCCGGGAGCAGTAATTTTTCTGTCGCCGGCGCCATAGAGTGCCGGTAAAAGCATGCGCAGGGCTTTTTGCACCGGATAGGCGATAAGAGTGGTTTTTAAGCTGTTTTCGCTCTGGTTCCAGTAAGGTCTGCAATTTGCAATGAGGCGGTCCAGCGTGGTGACGGACAATAATAACTGTTGGCTGTCACAGCGAATTTCACCATCGGCAGAAAGACGCAGATGTTCGCCTTGGACAATTCTCTCGGGGTCATTGCCCGTGCGGCCAAGCAGGTGGGCAAACCACGATCCCAATAACGTCAAGGCCGGGCCAACGTCACCGGTAAAACCCATGGCATGAACATCGCTTTGGCATTTCAATACTGCCCGGTGAACCGCACCCCAGCCGAAATACATACCGTGCTGTGGCGGCCTGTTCTCAGGGTTTTCAATTTTTACGGTGTGACGTTTTACGATGTTACCTGAAAGTGCCGGGCTTTTTTTATCGGCGATTTGGGCTAGAAACCGATCGACCTTGCGCATTGAGGCAATGCTTACATCCTTGGCGGTCATATTCGTTGTGCCGTGCGGTAACAGGATCAAGGTGGGAAGATGTTGAAAAGGATTGTATTCAGCCAAATGCGTGAGGACGGCCTGAACTGTCCCATCACCGCCGCTGACGGCTAAATTTTCGCAGTTTTTCCTGGCGAGCTGCAAAAGCAATTGCGGCAAAGCATCAAAGTCATCCAACTGCACCGTATGAGCATGGCTGGAAAGATCATTAAGGCTTTTGCGTACCCTGTTTGACCGGTGGTAGGCCCGTGCCTTTGGATTAATGATCAGCCCAAGTGTCATTTTACATCTGCGGGTTTTGTCAACCAAGAGGTCAGGGTACCGATTTTCAGTTTGGTGCGCCATGCCTGTAAAAACTGGATGGCATGGAGCAGAAGGCACAAGGCGGTCCATGCGGCAACGGCAAAAAGGCCCAGATCGGGGCGATTGAACAGCGCAAATAAGGTGAGCAGGGCAAGGTTGGGATTGCGGCGGGCGGTGATTTGGCGGAAGGCCGTATCAATCGGGCGCCAGATATGGATCTCGATCCCGAAGGCTTTGATCGATAACCCTTCGATAACGCGCTGAAGAATATATCCACCGATTATGACAGCCAACATCCAGTATTGGGTGTTTGACGATAACGCGAGACCAGCCGTTCCTAATCCCGCTGCCCAGGCCCAATACCAAAAGGGCGGGTGAATAAGATCAATGCTGTGATCAAAAACATTCCCCCAGGGGCTTGAGGTCAGAGTGACGCGGGCAAGTTTGCCATCGACGGTATCCAGAAAAGTCATCAACCAGGCTGCGACCAGTCCCCAGCCGTAGTTACCCTCCATAAACATATAAAAGGCAAGCACCACCATGACGGCACTCACGGTCGTTACCATGTTGGGGGTGATGCCGTAAGGCGCGATTATCTGGGTGGTATGGAAGGCGGGCCGTGGCCAAAGATGTTTGGTAATGAAATCGGTTGCGCCTTTGTAGGTACCCATGAAAACCCGCCACAAAACGTCTGAAGAATTTTCAGGCGTTATTACAAGCGCATAGGGCGTTTCGCGCTTGCGTAAGGCTTTCCAGTAGCTGGCGTCAAGATCAGCCGGATTGCTGATTTTCATCGCTGGTATTTTTTTAACCTGGCCACTCTTGATTATATTAACAGCCTGCTTGTAATGGCTGCTGGTGACATGGGCAATTATCGGAACGGAGCCCTCGGGCGCATCGCCCAGTATCATGAGATTGGCCGTGTCGATTATATGGGTGATTAAAGGCTCATCAATAATTGCATCGCCGCGTACCAGAATGAGGTCGCCGGAAGTATTAACAAGGTCGCTTTCACTGACGATGTCGGAGACGCCAGCACGTTTGAATGCACGGGTCAGTCTTTCTGCCGGGCTCATTCCCCACAGTTGAACATTGCTGTTTCCAAGAATACACAAGCTGATTGTGTTTGTCGTGCCAGCGGCAACTGTTTCGCCGCCAGCCGCTCTATGAGGCCGTTTGGTCAATCGATTTAAACTTTCAAGTTAC
>JAJFHR010000057.1 GCA_021775515.1 Hyphomicrobiales bacterium
CGGCCTCATATCTCGCACGACCATTACGCAACGATTTGAAAACCCCTCTTCAGGCTGGGTTGAAGGTATCTACGTCTTCCCGATGCCGGAAAGTGCCGCTGTTGACGCCTTAAAAATGCAGATCGGCAAACGATTTATCGAAGGTAAAATTAAAGAGCGTAAAGAAGCTAAGAGGATTTACGAAAAAGCCAAAAGCGAAGGAAAAAAAGCCAGCCTGATCGAGCAGGAACGGCCTAATATGTTTACCAACTCGATTGCCAATATCGGGCCGGGCGAAACCGTGATTGTTCAAATCGAATATCAGGAAACCGTCAGCCAGGCCAAGGGAGTTTTTTCTTTAAGGATTCCCCTGGTTGCAGCACCGCGTTACCAGCCAAAACCACTCATCCATTCAGTGCGCATTGATGGTAACACCGGCTTGGGCCAGGTTAATTTTTCTGATCCTGTACCCGATCGAAATCGCGTTTCTCCGCCGGTTGCTGATCCCGATGCCGGGGTGATAAACCCGGTAACTCTTGTTATCACTTTGAATGCGGGTTTCCCGATTGACAATCTTGTCAGCCCTTATCATCAGATTGCCGTCAAATCCACCGGCGACAATTCAGCTATCATAAGCCTAGCCAAAGGCGAAGTTCCAGCTAACAAGGATTTCTTCATTTCCTGGCAGGCTGCGGCAGGCAAGACTCCCACGGCAGCCCTGTTCAGGGAAAAACTCGAAGGAGATGAATACCTCCTGGCAATCGTAACGCCGCCGCGCCCTGTCTCTAAAACCGATGAAAATTCCGCAACTGGAATAGCGCCAACAGCAATTCCCCGCGAGATCATTTTTGTCATTGATAATTCTGGCTCAATGGCAGGTCCCTCCATTCGCCAGGCGCGCACCAGCCTGCTTCAAGCACTTGACCGGCTGAAGCTAAGTGACAAATTTAACGTCATACGATTTGATAATACGATGGAGGAACTTTTCCCGTCGACGGTTCGTGCCGATGGGGAAAATCTGAATACAGCCAAGCGCTTCGTCAGGTCACTAAAGGCTGAAGGCGGCACGGAAATGCTTCCGGCATTGAAAGCGGCCCTCATAGATGACAATCCCGACGATACGTCGACGCTGCGTCAGGTCGTATTCCTCACAGACGGGGCGATTGGCAACGAGGCTCAGTTGTTCTCTGAAATTACTGCCAATCGTGGCCGCTCACGTATTTTCACCGTTGGCATCGGCTCGGCCCCCAATAGTTTTTTCATGACACGGGCAGCCGAACACGGCCGCGGCAGCTTCACCCATATCGGCTCAATAAATGAAGTTGCCAAACGCATGTCCGAACTGTTCGAAAAACTTGAAAATCCGGTCATGACCAACATTGCGGCAAATTGGAACGAGGCAATTGTCGATGAGATGACACCGGCAACTCTGCCCGACCTTTACGCCGGGGAGCCGATTGTATTAGCCGCTAAAATGAAAAAAATGAGCGGCGATCTTACTTTAACGGGCAGCCTTGCCGGCCAACCCTGGCTCATCAAGTTGCCGCTAGATAAAGCTGCACCCGGTAAAGGTATTGGTAAATTATGGGCACGCGGCAAAATTCGCAACCTTGAAGGCAAACGCCTTCAATCACAAGATTGGGCGAAGGTTGACAGCCAGATCCTGCAAACTGCTCTGGACCACCACCTGGTTAGCCGCTTAACCAGTTTGGTAGCGGTTGATGTAACGCCGTCGCGACCACAGGGCGAAGAACTCAACACCCGCGAGCTTCCGCTCAATTTGCCCGAAGGTTGGGATTTCGAGAAAGTTTTCGAACCAGCAACACCGACCCTGCAAAAGGCATCATTTGAGAAAAAATATCCCGAGCGGGCCAGGCAGCTTGCACAACTTATTTCGTCCAAACCCGCACCTGCAAAAGCTGCAAAAACCAAACCGAAGGGCATAGCTCTTCCGGCGGGTGCTACGTTGGCCGATTATAAAATCGTCATGGGATTATTAATGTTGCTCCTTGCATTCTCGATCTTGCTGGTAGCCTTTTTCTGGTGCCATCTCGGCCGGTCTTATGCCTTTGCCAATGCCGGGGGACAACCTTATGACTACTAAATCCAAAAGCTGTGGCCGGACCCTGATTGCAAGGGTCCGGCAGACCTCCATCGGCGAACGCCTTATCGCCACCGTAATCATTCTCACGGTTGCAACCGGACTCGGTTTGATTAGCCAGGGCCTCTACATCAAAGCAAAAGCGGTTTTAGCCCAGGTGCTGCTAGAGAGCGCCTGGAGCCGGGCTCTTGCCGGCGAAGCCTCTCCCAAAGCCTGGCCCTGGGCCGATACCTGGCCCGTCGCCAAGTTAAGCCTGCCCCGTCTTCAGAAAAAAGCCGTTATCCTCAACAATGCCAGTGGCGAAGCCATGGCATTCGGCCCAGGATTAATGGCCGGCACACCTGCGCCGGGACAACCTGGCACCAGCGTTATTGCTGGGCACCGGGACACCCATTTCGAGTTTCTCAAAAACGTCAAGCTGGGTGATACAGTCGAGGTGATGACCAACTCCAATAAACGCATCACCTACACGGTAGATTATATGGAAGTAGTTGATGCCAAGGCATCGGGCATTGAACCCAACGCTCCCGGTCAAAGCCTCGCATTGGTAACCTGCTGGCCCTTTGGTGAAAAATCACCAGGCCCCTTGCGCTACGTCGTCCACGCCACCCCGGTTGAAGCTTCCGCAGCCCGTTCAATCGATGCATTTAAACGAGCAGCAATCCGATCGGGCGACCCAATGTCTTTAACGCGATGATGATCACCACTGATTGTTGTCACCGTCAGACTACCGGAGCCAACGAGCTTGCCGAAATACGAAAATTCCGAATGAGCACTGCGCAGATCTTCCCGGGCGATTGAATAAACCCCACTGAACGGCCAACCGCGCCTCATTAAGACCTTTCCCTTGGTAACAATCACCGAAACAGTCATAAAGCGCAAAAATGCATAAACGAAGAGCATGGGGACAACGACAAAACAGACGATCGCAATAACCCTGGTTATTGGCGTGCCTCCCTGTCCCATCGCGACCAGTAGTGCCCACGTGCATACGTAGAGATCAAGAATGATCAGGGCAGGATAGAATATCGATATGTGACCACGTGCAACAGCGACAACGGGTCTTGAAATCGACGGAAACGCCGCAATGAGTCCAGCAGCATCTAGTGATTCGGCCATGCGCAATTTTCGGTCACACAATCCTCAAGCGCAACGGCTAAAATGATGTTTTACGCGGCTTTCTTCACAATCAGGGATAGGTTAAGGTCAGTTTTCATCGACAACAAGGTGGCACCGTGTGATTCTAAGCTCCGTATTCAATGAAACAGCTTGCCTGAAAACAGTGGCTGTAAGGCACCCTCGTGATGCTTTTGGCGGCCATGTTTCGTCATCGAAAATCTGGGAAAAGCTGGAGTGGCTAGGCAGGCCCGATCTCCGCGCCGCTGAGGCGGAATTTGATGCTTTCACCGGCATTTTGCGTGGGGCCGGCGCACAGGTGGCCTTACACGAAGCCTCCAGCAAGTTATCGCCGGATGCACTTTATGTCCGTGATTCAGCCCTGGTTACACCGGAAGGGATCATTTTGTGCAATATGGGCAAACCCGCCCGGCAGGCAGAACCGGACATTGCCAACCGCCTCTATCAAGAACTTGGTCTCAAGATTGCGGGCACGATAAAACCGCCCGGGACTTTGGAAGGAGGAGACGTCGTCTGGATTGACGCTACCACCGTCATCGCCGGTCAGGGTTACCGGAGCAACTTTGAAGGCATTCGCCAATTGCAGCAGATCCTGGGCTCCGGCATAAAAGTAGTGAGCGTGCAACTGCCTCATTGGAACGGCCCTGGTGATGTTTTCCACCTGATGTCAATGATCTCGCCGCTTGATGAGGACCTCGCCTTAATTTACCCCCGCCCCATGCCGGTTAGTTTTATTGAGTGGCTGCACGGTCGGAAAATCAACCTGATAGAAGTGCCGGATGAAGAATTTGACACAATGGCCTGCAATGTTTTGGCCCTGGGCCCACGTAGGCTCTTGATGCTGCAAGGCAATGACAAAACCAAATCGGCTTTGGAACAAGCCGGGTGTGAAGTCATGACATATGCGGGAAACGAAATCTCGCTGAAAGGATGCGGCGG
>JAJFHR010000058.1 GCA_021775515.1 Hyphomicrobiales bacterium
ATGGAAATCAACGTGCTGTCTGAGGGAATTCCGACGCATGACTACGAATCGAAAACACTGACCAAAGCCTTTGAAGAAATTACCGGCATTAAGGTCAACCACCAGATTTTGGGCGAAGGCGAAGTTGTCCAGGCAGTGCAAACCCAGATGCAGACGCGGCGAAATCTCTATGATGCATATGTCAATGATTCTGACTTGATTGGCACCCATTCGCGCTTACAGCTTGCGGTTAATCTGACCGACTGGATGGCAGGCGAAGGTAAAGATGTAACTTTGCCGACACTCGATATTGATGATTTCATGGGCAAGTCTTTTACCACTGGTCCCGACGGCAAACTCTATCAGCTTCCCGATCAGCAGTTCGCCAACCTTTATTGGTTTCGTTATGACTGGTTTCAACGCGCGGATTTGAAAAAGCGGTTTAAAGATCGCTACGGTTATGAGCTTGGCGTTCCCGTCAACTGGTCGGCCTATGAAGATATTGCTGAATTTTTCTCGGTTTATGTTAAAGAAATCGATGGAAAACGCATATATGGACATATGGATTATGGCAAACGTGCGCCTGACCTTGGGTGGCGGATGACGGATGCCTGGCTGTCCATGGCCGGCGCCGGGTCAAAAGGCCTTCCTAACGGCGTTCCTGTAGATGAATGGGGCATTCGGATGGAAAAAGGCTCCTGTAATCCGGTTGGTTCTTCTGTATCGCGCGGAGGAGCAACCAATGGACCGGCTGCAGTTTATGCCATTCGTAAATGGGATGAGTGGCTGAGAAAATATGCACCTCCTGGTGCTGCCGATTATGACTTCTATCAGTCACTGCCCGCTTTGGCTTCCGGTAATGTTGCTCAGCAAATTTTCTGGTATACGGCTTTTACCGCGACAATGGTCGCGCCAAAAAGCTCCGGCAATAACACAGTGGACGACAATGGCAAGCCGCTCTGGAGAATGGCTCCCTCACCGCATGGGCCTTATTGGGCTGAAGGACAGAAACTTGGCTATCAGGATGCCGGTTCCTGGACACTTTTCAAATCTACTCCGGTAGATCGCCGCAAAGCCGCCTGGCTCTATGCTCAATTTGTGGTTTCCAAAACCGTGTCGCTTAAAAAGACCCATGTTGGTCTAACCCCTATCCGCGATAGCGACATTCGCCATGAATCATTCACCAAACGCGCACCTCAACTTGGTGGCCTGGTAGAATTCTACCGCTCACCTGACCGGGTTCGCTGGTCTCCTACCGGGGTCAATGTGCCGGATTATCCTAAACTTGCACAGCTTTGGTGGCAGAACATTGGTGATGTAAACTCAGGCACGTTTACTCCTCAGCAGGCGATGGATCGTCTTGCCGGAGAAATGGATTTGGTCATGTCACGCATGCAGGCAGCCGACGAAAAGGCTAAGATCTATGGTGGATGTGGACCACGCCTCAACGCCAAGTCCGATCCTGCAGTCTGGCTCAGCAAACCAGGTTCGCCTAAGGCTAAGGTCAATGAAAAGCCTCAAGGCGAAACCATCGCTTATGATGAACTCATCAAGCGCTGGAGCACTAAATAGTCTAAATATTTCCACATGTGAAAATCGGGGAAGCGCGCTTTATCGCTTCCCCGAAGCTTTAATATGAATATCGACTATTTCAGCAACTGACTATTAATCTGGACGGGTGCCGTAGTATGATCCATTGTTTATGCGGGTCGATTGCGCGGCATTTGATTTCCCCCAACCTGAGGTCAGTTCCTGTTGGGTCGCTAAACAAGTTTTTTAAAAGTTGAGGCTGGGGCGATCATGACGCTCATTCTTAAAGATGTGACGTTAAATGTGGGGGCCGAGACACACATATATCCCACCAGCGTCGAACTTGCCGAACACGGATTTAACATTCTGCTGGGCACTACCCTGGCCGGGAAAACCACGTTGATGCAACTTATGGCGGGCCTGGTGAAACCGACATCAGGCGAAGTTTGGTTCGACGGTAAAAATGTAACTGGTGTTCCAGTCCAAAAACGCAACGTTTCAATGGTTCACCAGCAATTTATCAACTACCCCAATATGACTGTATTCGAAAATATAGCCTCTCCCTTGCGCGTTGTCGGCATGGAGCGTTCCAAATTACAAAAACGCGTGGAGCACATAGCCGAGTTGCTCAAGATGACACCCATGCTGGGGCGTAAACCGAACGAATTATCAGGCGGTCAGCAGCAACGAACAGCACTTGCCAGAGCCTTGGTTAAGGACGCCGATCTGGTTCTTCTAGATGAACCGCTGGCCAACCTCGACTTTAAGCTGCGCGAGGAATTACGCGAAGAATTGCCTAAGATGTTCGAACACCGCGGTTGTTGTGTGGTCTATGCGACGACTGAACCAATGGAATCTCTTCTGCTTGGCGGCCACACGGCAAGCCTTCACGAAGGCCGGATTACTCAGTTTGGTGAAACCGAAAAAATTTATCGCAAGCCCGCTGACCTTAAAAGCGCCCGCGTGTTTTCTGACCCGCCGATCAATACGGCCAGCGTTTCTAAAAAGGGGGCACGCATTGTCCTAAACGATGAAGTCAGTTGGCAAATTCATGAGCGCTATAAAGATCTGGCTGATGGTCCCTATACACTGGGAATAAGGCCGCATCACATCTCACCTGTCAAATCAACCGAGGAAAATGTTCATATTGAAGGCAAAATTCTGGTGACTGAACTCAGTGGTTCTGAAAGTACAATCCATTTTGATATCGGTGATCAAGCCTGGGTTTCACAATCGCTTGGCATTCATCCCTTTGAGTTAGGGGCGCGAAAATCTTTTTATATCCAAACCGATAAATGTCTGTTTTTTGACATAAGCGAACAATTGGTAGCTGCATGACGCTCACGCCTGGTCCAAAACATCATTTTCTGAAAATGGGGTACGGCTTTTAATGGCGCGCATTACCCTCGAAAATTTAAAACATAGCTACGCCGACAAGCCTGAAAACGATGATGACTGGGCGCTGAAGCATCTTGAATTTGAGTGTGCAGATGGCGGTGCTTATGCTCTTCTTGGACCGTCTGGCTGCGGAAAAACCACTCTGCTTAATATCATCTCAGGCCTGTTGAGACCTACACAGGGCCGCGTGCTTTTTGATGGCGAGGATGTCACCGATTTCATGCCGGACCGCCGTAATATTGCGCAGGTTTTTCAGTTCCCGGTCGTTTACGACACCATGAGTGTATATGACAATCTGGCATTTCCTTTGCGCAACAGAGGCATTGCTGGAGAGGCTCTCGACAAGCGGGTGCGGTTGATCGCGGAAATGATTGATCTCACAGATACTTTGCATCAACGGGCCGCCGGGCTTACAGCCGATGGCAAACAAAAGATTTCGCTTGGCCGCGGGTTGGTGCGTGATGATGTCAATGTCATCATGTTTGATGAACCTCTGACCGTCATTGATCCCCACCTCAAATGGCAATTGCGTTCCAAACTTAAAGAGCTGCACCAACAGGTCGGCACTACAATGATCTATGTGACCCACGACCAGATCGAAGCCCTGACGTTTGCCGAACAGGTGGTGGTGATGCATGAAGGCTCAGTTGTGCAAATCGGCACGCCCGTGGAGTTGTTTGAAAAACCGCAACACACTTTTGTCGGACATTTTATCGGATCGCCAGGAATGAATGTGATCGGCTGTGAGCTGGATAAAGGAAAAGCCACGCTGGCTGGGACGCCGGTTGCAACTGCGCCGGTGAAAAACGAGCCACAGCCGGGTGCCAATCTCGAAATTGGCGTCAGGCCAGAATTTATCACCTTTGCCAAGAGCGGCATTCCGGTGAACGTTGTGCGCGTCAGTGACACCGGGCGGTTCAGTATTGTTGAAACCAAACACAAAGATCAGTCAATCAAACTGCTGGTGCCAGAGGGGGGAATTATCCCGTCGGAAGCCGCTCATATCCGCTTTGATGCCAAACACACTCAAATTTATGCCGATAGCCGGATTATCACCTGAGGAAAGAGGATGGCGACAAAAACAACAAATCAGAAAGCCTGGCTCTTCGTCATTCCCGTGGTGCTGCTGGTGGCGTTTAATGCCGTAATTCCGCTTATGACGGTCGTTAATTATTCTGTCCAGGAAACCTTCGGCGATAACGTCTTTTTCTGGGAGGGTGTTAAATGGTTCGAACAGGTGCTGCAATCCGAGCGGTTTCATGCTGCACTTGGCCGTCAGTTGGTTTTTACCAGTATAATTCTGTTGGTTGAAATTCCACTGGGTATCGCAGTTGCCCTGACCATGCCGCGCAAGGGGCCGTGGGTTTCCGTTTGCCTTGTTTTGATGGCCCTGCCCCTGCTCATTCCGTGGAATGTGGTGGGTTCAATGTGGAACATCTTCGCCCTGCCCGAAACTGGCCTTTTGGGTAAAGGTCTGAATGTTCTGGGCTTCGATTATAATTTCACCCGCCAGCCGCTTGCCGCCTGGTTTACCACCATCCTTATGGATGTCTGGCACTGGACCTCTCTTGTTGTGCTTTTGGCTTATGCCGGATTGTGTTCGATACCTGATGCGTTTTATCAGGCCGCCAAAATTGACGGCGCTGGCCGCTGGGCAATTTTCAGGTTCATTCAACTGCCAAAAATGAAGCGTGTTCTCACCATCGCGATTTTGCTCCGATTCATGGACAGTTTTATGATTTACACCGAGCCCTTCGTGCTTACCGGCGGCGGCCCCGGCAATACCACGACATTCCTGTCTATTGATCTGGTTAAAGTTGCTCTTGGGCAATTCGATCTTGGACCGGCCGCTGCCATGTCATTGATCTATTTCCTGATCGTGCTGTTGGTCTGTTGGGTGTTCTATACATTGATGATGAAGGATGAAGTGGAATGATGCGGCGGTTTACCTGGCTGGTCCCGGCAATCTACATCATATTTTTGATGCTGCCGATCTATTGGCTTTTGAATATGTCCTTCAAAACCACCAATGAAATTCTTGGCACGTTCTCCTTGTGGCCGCAGGAATTCACACTCGACAACTACCGCAAGATTTTTACGGATTCGACCTGGTATAACGGCTATTTCAACTCACTTATTTATGTGGTTCTAAATACGGTTATATCGGTGACTGCTGCCCTTCCCGCGGCTTATGCTTTTTCACGATACCGGTTCCTGGGCGATAAACATTTGTTTTTCTGGTTGTTGACAAACCGCATGGCGCCACCGGCGGTTTTCGCCCTGCCGTTCTTCCAGCTTTATTCGGCGGTAGAATTATTCGACACCCATATTGCCGTAGCACTGGCCCACGCTCTGTTCAATATTCCCCTGGCGGTGTGGATATTGGAAGGATTTATGTCCGGCGTGCCGCGCGAGTTGGATGATACGGCTTATGTCGACGGCTATTCCTTCAGCCGGTTTTTCTTCAAGATATTCCTGCCGACGATTTCTGCCGGTATTGGGGTTGCAGCCTTTTTCTGTTTTATGTTTTCCTGGGTGGAATTGTTGCTGGCAAAAACGCTGACATCTGTTGCCGCCAAGCCTATTGCGGCAACGATGACCCGAACGGCGAGCACCTCTGGATATGAGCTTGGCCTGCTGGCGGCTGCCGGTGTGCTGACCATAATTCCCGGGGCATTTGTGATTTATTTCGTGCGTAATTATATCGCCAAGGGTTTTGCCCTGGGCCGTGTCTAGACCGCGACAGAATTAGAGAGGATGTTGGAAAAATGAGCTTATTGTGGATGGCATGGACGTGGCCAACGGCAGCATTCTTCATCGGCATTTTTCTGGCCCTGGTCAGCATGGGCGTTTGGGAATATTACCGGCCCGGAGGCGCGCCGCGCCGGGGGATTTTGACCCTTGACACCACCCGCGGCGATCGCCTGTTCATCTCGCTTCTAGGCAGCGCGTTTATCTTTCTTGGCTGGCTCGGCCTGTTTGGAACCCCATTGTGGGGGGCGCTGGTAATTTCGCTTGTTTATGGCTACAGCGTCTTTCGCTGGGTCTGATACCAATCGTATAGTGCTTTAACGGAACGATGCCCGGCGAAACTTTGCGTGGCTTCGAACTCCAGACCGTCAGGCACCGGCATAATGAGGCACCCGCGGCTGTTCTTTCATTCAATCTAGTACTTGAAAAAGATCGTTTTGTTCTTTATATAGTACATACAGTGATTGATGAGGTTTTGAGGTCGTTATGCTTGAGCAACCCAAAGTATATGTAATTCACGAAAACAATGCCTGGCTACCGCCGTTGCGGAGCGCGTTTAACAAACTCGGCACGCCTTATGAAGAGTGGTTGCTTGATCAGACCATATCCGATCTGCAGCAACCTCCTCCCCAAGGCATCTACTTTAACCGGATGAGCGCCTCCAACTATACGCGCGGTCATGCTCATTCCAACCAAAGCACCGACATAATATTACGCTGGCTCGAAGCCCATGGCCGACGGGTCATTAACGGCAGCTCGGTTTTACAACTCGAATTTTCAAAACCGACCCAGCATTTGCTGCTTGAGCAATCCGGTTTTGCCACGCCGCGCACCATTGTTGCTGTGGGGCGGGAGAAAATTGTCGAGGCAGCCAAAACTCTAGACCGTCGGCCGTTTATCCTCAAACCTGGACAGGGCGGCAAGGGACTGGGTGTACAACTTTTCGACACTGTAGAGGCGCTGGCGCAATTGATCGACACAAATGGCCTTCCTGATAGCGTGGATGATGTCTGGCTGGTTCAGGAAAAAATAGAGACTGGTGATGATTTTATCACCCGCATGGAATTTGTCGGCGGCAAATTCGTCTATGCGGTCCGGGTTTATTCCGGCGGTAGTTTCGAGTTGTGCCCGGCGGA
>JAJFHR010000059.1 GCA_021775515.1 Hyphomicrobiales bacterium
GGTGAAGCACCGGCAGGAACCGCCTTTGACGGGTTGGTTGAAGCTGGACAAACGGTAAGAATTTTCACCGGTGGACCACTGCCCTCAGGTGCCGACTGTGTCGTGATCCAAGAAAACACGCAAAGTGATGGTGACATTGTCACAATTTTGCAAACAGCTGCCAAAGGCAACGCCATACGGCCGGTGGGCCTCGATTTTAAGCGTGGCGACGTCCTTATCGAAAAAGGCAGCATATTGGGACCGGTTCATGTTGCCCTGGCAGCAGCGATGAACCACCATGAATTTCCGGTACGCAAAAAACCCAAAATAGCGATCATTGCCACCGGTGATGAACTGGTTCCCGCCGGACAAACGCCGCAGCCAAATCAGATTATCTCCTCTAACGGTCCAGGGCTGGTGGCAGCGGTTAAAAACTTTGGCGCAGAGGCGCTTGATCTCGGCATCGCCCGCGATACGCCGGAAAGTCTGAATGCGGCGTTGTCGCAGGCCAACGGAGCCGATTTGCTCATCACCATCGGCGGTGCTTCGGTTGGTGATCATGATATAGTTCAGGATGTTTTGAAACAACACGGCGTCGAGATCGGCTTTTGGCGCATCGCCATGCGACCCGGCAAACCCTTGATGTTTGGCACCAGAGACGGCATGCGTGTTCTAGGTCTTCCCGGCAATCCAGTATCGGCAATGGTCTGCGCGCAGATTTTTGTCAAACCGGTTATCGACGCCTATCTGGGGCTCGATTACGCGCAAAAACCTTTTGCCGTTAAACTCGGGTGCGACCTTCCCGCCAACGACCTGCGTCAGGAGTTTATGCGCGCCTCTCTCAGCCGGGCTGAAAAAGGCCTCCCGATAGCTACACCATTCCGCAAACAAGACAGCTCGTTGCTGTCACGGCTGGTTAAAGCCGACTGCCTGCTCATCCGACCGCCCTTCGCCCCGGTAGGTCAAAAAGGCGACGATGCCCACGCTTTACCCCTGCTCTATTAACCGCCTCATACAGCTAAACCACCGGCACTTTTAGAATTTTTTAAAAGGACTTGTGGAACTAAATAAGAACATGTATATTTGTTTTTGTTTTGTTCTCATGCCTGATTCTGAAAGGGCCCAAACCAATGCTTACCCGTAAACAACACGAACTGCTGATGTTCATTCATGAGCGGATCAAGGAGACCGGCGTATCCCCCTCATTTGAAGAAATGAAGGAAGCTTTGGACCTGCGCTCAAAGTCCGGCATTCACAGGCTTATTACGGCTTTGGAGGAACGCGGGTTTCTACGCCGGTTGGCCCATCGTGCCCGCGCACTTGAAATCGTCAAACTGCCGCAATCTGTGGGCCCTGGCCTTGCCAGTTCAGGACGTGGTTTTTCACCCAGTGTGATAGAAGGCAGCCTTGGCAAGGTCCGTGAGCTGCGGCCGCAATCTGACACTCGCGACCAAATCGTTGCCGTACCCGTCATGGGCCGCATTGCTGCAGGCACGCCCATTTCTGCCATCCAGGACCATACACACAGCGTTTCCCTGCCTCCCGACCTTCTTGGTGCCGGTGAACATTATGCGCTAGAGGTAAAGGGCGATTCGATGGTCGATGCCGGCATCTTTGATGGTGATACGGTTATTTTGCAAAAGTGCGTCACCGCCAATAACGGTGAAATCGTCGTCGCCCTGGTTGATGATGAAGAAGCAACCTTGAAACGGTTGCGGCGGAAAGGTGATTCAATTGCTCTTGAAGCCGCCAATCCGGTCTACGAAACCCGCATCTTCGGGCCTGATCGCGTGCAAATACAAGGCCGCCTGGTCAGCCTGTTCCGGCGTTATTGATTAACTGGCCCCCTGGAATATTTCCGCCAAAGCGTGTCCGGCAAAAGTGGGCACCGGTTTTGCGAGGTTTGCAAGAAAGACACGCGCAAAAACAAAGGGTTAAAATGTGTCAAAGGGTTAAAATGTGTCAGATGAATCGGAAAAAACGAGACACGCTTTAATCCGGCAATAATCGTAAAAGGCGGTTGGCCAGGTCGTGCAGTTTAAATGCCAGACGTTCCAGACGCGTGGCTACCCGATCACCGGTTCCTATATCATGATTCTCATCATCTTCAGGCCTGGGAGTTTGGGTGATTTTTTCGTTATCTCGTTGGCTCATGTTAATCGGACCGTCGTTTACGTTGCCGTACCCAGGGCCTGTTTCCCCGCAGATCTTGTGCGTTTTCAACCCTGATTTCTTGTCCCTTAAAACTAAGAGTGTATGCACCGTTGCGCCAGACATCAAACTTGTCAATCACCACTTGCGGGCTGGTGCATTTTTGATGAACCGGTATACGGGAAATCAGAATGTCGGCTTTTCGGCAATCTTCCTCTACGGCTGCAAGTTCCTGCGCATAAGCAAGAATGCGGTTATCTTTGAGTTTAATGGCACAGCCCTCACCGTCACAGCTAAACCCGGCCCGTTGTGCAGCGACTTTTTGCGTTGCTGGATCGCCATCGCGTTCAAGCCATTTTGTTACCGAAAATTTGTCACCGCGGGGCCGTGCTACCACAAGCAGTCCATCTTGCCCTCTAACAGCGATATTCCTGCCGCTGGAAGCCACATAAACGTCAGGCAAAGGGGAAAAAGGGGCAAGAATAAACCCTGCAATCATTGTAACCAGACCGAAAAGACGTAATCGCGTTTGCCACAGACACAGCCATAACCCTCCGAAAACAATAAGCGCCATGGAATTTCCCGAAAACGCTGGAACATTTTGTACAGCCTGCGGTAATGAGGCCGTCCATTCGGCTATTCCTATAACCGCTTCAAGTCCCAGGCCCATTATAGCCAAAGCGAAACCATCCAGTGACAAAGGCATAGCGATAAGCGCAATCAGCCCGGCAGGCATAACGATAAATCCAATGATGGGAAGTGAAAGCACATTGGCAATCAGACCAAACACGGCAACGCGTTGAAAATAATAAGCGGCAAACGGGCTCGTTGCTGCACCGGCAATCAATGTCGTCAGGGCAATGCCGGTAATATAAAATATTCCTTTATAAAAAACCCGAAAAAACCCGGGTGAAAAACCGATTAACGGAAAGATTTTTCGGGTGCGATACCACTCATAAAACGCCACCAGAACCGTGGTGGCGGCAAATGACATCTGAAAACTTACCGAGAGCAGGCTAATTGGCTCAATCACCAAAATCACCAGCGCCGCAATCGCGATATTACGCAGGGTAATTGCCGGGCGATCCAGCATTATCGCCAGAAACATAATCAAAATCATGATAAAGGCACGCTGGGTCGCAATTGAAGCACCGGAAATCAGCAAATAGATCAAAGCCCCGGCAAGGGCGCCTACCGCTGCCCATTTTTTGACCGGCAAGCGTAAAATCAACGTCGCATTCAAAGCCAGCGCGGCGCGCAGCAACCAGAATAAAGTACCGGCAACCAAAGCCATATGAAGGCCTGAGATTGCAAGTAAATGCGCCAGACCAGCATCGCGCAGGGTTTTAATCACTGGCTTTGGAATGGCAGCCCTGTCACCGACCAATAAAGCGGCTGCCACACCTCCCGCAGCACCCGGCAATTGGGTTTTTAGCCGGGAAGAAATCTCCTGCCAGGTCCGCGCCAGTGCAGCGGCAATTTTCATGCGCAAAGAGGCCTGATAAACGTTTGAAATTTTTTTCGGGCTATCAGTAACAAAACCACTTCCGCCAATTCCTTTGAACCAGGCGTTACGGGAAAAATCATATCCACCGGGAAATGCTGGCTCAGGAGGTGGAAAAATAATCGCCTTTAATTCGATGGTTTCACCAGGAAAAAACCTGTTTTTATTTTGCGACTTACGTAATTTCAGGCGCAATTTACGAGGCAACGCCTCGCGTTTCAGCTTGTCGATAACAAACGGACGCAGAATAATTTTCGCACTGCCATCAGCCTGTTGAATTGAATTCTCAATCCATCCTTTTATCGTCACTGGACCGGTTCTTTTCTGAATTGTCGGGGCGGCAACCAATACAGAACTTATTTTTGCCAGCATAACACCGCTGGCAATTGCCAACAAAAAAACTGAAAAAATCAACGCTAATAATTGTTTTCGCGAAATAAAACAGAAAGTAGCTGAAACGATTAGAATACCAAAAATCGCCACCCAGGATGGCTCAGTCCGCAACGAAAAATATGCCGCGCATCCTAAGCCAACGCCAACGGGAAACCACAAAAACCAGCGCGGCTGTTCGCGGTAAAGTGTATCTTTGATGATCTGGCTGGCTGTTCGTCGCAACGTGCCGGTGCCGCTGTCTTGATCCTGTTCTGGATCAGCCTCCCAGATCCACTCGGTCATTTTGCCACCCGCCCATGGAGCCCTTATTTCAGACCCTTACGCTTTTTCAAAGAGTATGTTACATCACCCTCACCTTACTGCGCTAGAGTGCTTGCGTGCGCACAGCCTAATTTAGCAATCCAGATTTATTAACCACCCAGAAGTATAACTCCTCACGATGACATCTCCGGTAATTACACGATTTGCTCCCTCACCCACTGGTTTCCTGCATATCGGCGGGGCTAGAACGGCCCTTTTCAACTGGCTTTATGCCAAAGCAAACGGCGGCAAAATGTTGCTGCGTATCGAAGATACCGATCGGGCACGATCGACCACTGAAGCAATTGACGCAATTCTTGAAGGCCTGAACTGGCTGGGCTTAAGTTGGGAAGATGAACCGGTTTATCAACATGCTCAAATTGACGCCCACCGGCGCGCGGCGGAGACTTTATTGGCACAAGGCAAGGCCTACCGCTGTTACTGCTCGCAGGAAGAACTCTCCGCCATGCGCGAAAAGGC
>JAJFHR010000060.1 GCA_021775515.1 Hyphomicrobiales bacterium
CCTTTGTCGAAGAACTGCTCGTAGCAGGTGCTGCAAAAATCTATGCCTCTGCCCGCAATACCGAGGCACTTGCGGATTTGGTTGCAGATAATCTCGATCGGGTTATTCCCGTTACTCTCGATGTTACCAGCGCCGATGATGTCAGTTCACTGGCTAACAATCATCCCGATGTAAACTTATTGGTCAACAATGCCGGAATTGCCGCGTTTACCGGCCTTATTGCGGCTGACAACGATGTTGCCGCGCGCGCCGAAATGGAAACAAACTATTTCGGCACCCTTAACGTGATCCGGGCATTTGCTCCTATCCTTAAAGATAACAAAGGCGGTGCAATCATCAATCTTGCTTCTATTGCCTCTTATGTAAATTTTCCGGTGCTGGGATCATACAGCGCGTCAAAAGCTGCAGTTCATTCACTGACACAAGGTGTCAGGGCCGAGTTGACCGCGCAGGGAACCCTGGTCACGGGAGTTTATCCGGGCCCGGTGGACACAGATATGGCGGCAGAGTTTCCTATGGATAAAACACCGCCAAATGAAGTGGTAAAAACCATTCTGGCCGCAGTTGAAGCCGGTGAGGAAGATGTTTATCCCGATCCTGTTTCACAGGAAATGAACTCCGGTCTACGGGCTGATCCCAAGGTGGTTGAAAAACAGGTTGGGGAAATGTTGCCACAATAACCGGCACCCCCCGCCGAACCGATCAATACGCCGATAAAAAACTGGCCTAAATGCTGGTCTCGGAAGCAGCATCGGCACTAAGGCGTATTGGTCGGGGGCAACGTTTTAATCGCCCCCACCTTCAAAATCGCCCAGAATGAAAAGAACCCTAAACCGAAGCCTTACTTACCAAAGACTTCTTTCAAATTAGCTTCGGCGCCTGCAGAGATAAAACCGACATCAGATCCCGCCGTAACTATTTGAAATCCCTTCTCAATCACCATGCGGGCATAATCCGTATCATTGGCAAAACACCAGGCTGCAACTTTGTGTTCGCGTGCCTTTTCGACAATCAGATCAAGGGCTTCAAGCACACTGGCATCGCGGATATCCAGTTTTTTCCCCCTGGTCAGGGAAAGACACAGATCATTGGGGCCAACGAGAACGCAATCAACCCCGTCGACACCCATAATTTCGTCGATGTTTTGCAAAGCCTGTTGCGTCTCGATCTGGACACAGCAAAACGTCCAATCATTGGCATAGGAGGAATAGTCGTCATCGGTAACAAGGCGCGCGCGGACAGGGCCCCAACTGCGCTCACCCACGGGTGGATATTTGCCGGCTGAGGCAAAATTAAGTGCATCTTCCCGGGTATTGATCATCGGCGCAATGACCCCTTGTGCACCGGCGTCGAGAGCACGGTGAATTAAGCCGGGCTCATTGTGGGGTATCCTTACCAGTGCCGGAATACTGGCGGCGTTGGCAGCCGTTATCATGGCTACCATATCGCGAAAGCCGCCTTGGCCATGCTGCAGGTCAATCGTGACCGTATCCCACCCGGCCTTGGCGGCCAGCTCCAGCGCCAATCCAGAGCCCAGCATCATCCAGACGTTGGACACCGCCCGGCCGGATTTCAAGGCGTTGCGAATTGGGTCTGCTTGCATGATGTTGGCCTTATTGAACCGTTTTACCTAATTTCTTTTTCGTTTTCGATTTGCTCTACGGCCTTTGCCATCATGTCTTCCATCTCCCGCCTGATTTGATGGTCTGACTGATCGATTTTGTTGGCATCAAAATCACTGCGAATTTTGCGGAACACGTCTTCATCACCAGGTTCTTGCAAATCAGCAACCACAACCGTTTTTGCATAGGCTGCGGCTTCATCATCTGAAAGACCCAATTTTTCCGCTGCCCACATTCCCAGCAGTTTGTTTCTACGGGCAGTCGCCTTGAATTCCAATTCGGCATCATGGGCAAATTTGCGCTCAAAACCTTCCTGGCGCTTATCGAAGCTTTTCATAGATAGTTGTTCCTCAACAAATATAACATCAACCCTAGCCATAGCCTTTGCTATGCCGCAAATCAACCTGGCAGATATTATTGCCGAGATTATGTCCACCGGCTTTTTGGCCGGATTGCCAATGCTGTTTGACAAACCTGGGCTTTAGCCGTTTATGAGACATATTGCGAGCCACTCTTTATATGAAAAAATCCGTGTGAATCAGTTGTTCCGGAGATATTTTTGGTGTAGGCCTTAAATTTACATCAGCCGGATTATGGATCCATTGCAGATCGGTGAAACTCCAGCAGAGATTCAAATAAATGAACCGTCGACGCCGCGTTTTTGAAGGCAGGGCCAAAGTTCTATACGAAGGGCCTGAACCGGGAACGCTGATACAGCATTTCAAAGACGATGCACCCGCCATTAATGGCCAGAAACAAGAGGTTGTTGATGGCAAGGGCGTTCTCAATAACCGCATTTGCGAATATTTGTACAAACGGTTGAGTGATATGGGTATTCCCAATCATTTTCTCAAACGCCTGAATATGCGCGAGCAGTTAATCCAGGAAGTGGAAATTATTCCCGTTGGGGTGACCGTGCGAAATGCTGCGGCAGGCAATCTGTCCAAAAGACTAGGCATTGAAGAAGGCACGGCCCTGCCCCGGTCAATCGTTGAATTCAACTATAAATCTGACGACCTTGATGATCCGCTGGTATCGGAAGAACATATCACCGCATTTGGCTGGGCCAACCCTCAGGAAAGTGATGAAATGATGGCGCTGGCCCTGCGCATAAACGATTTTCTCAGCGGTCTGTTTCTTGGTGTCGGCATCCGTTTAATTGATTTCAAGATTGAATTTGGACGCCATTATGAAAATGAAATTCTGCGCATCATCCTCGCCGATGAAATTAGCCCAGATTGCTGCAGATTATGGGATGTCAAAACCAACAACAAACTTGATAAAGATCTGGCAAACAATGATTTAGGTGAACTCGTTGGTGCTTATCAGGAAGTTGCGCGCCGTTTGGGTATACTGTTTGAGAATGGACAAACAACATTGAAGGGCCCGGTATTGGTCAAAAATGACTGAGGCTGAGACGAATATGGACAAAAATATGAAAGCGCATGTTAAAATCACGCTGAAAAAGGGTGTTCTGGATCCCCAGGGCAAGGCCATTCATCAGGCGTTGGGCTCGCTTGGTTTTGACGGGATTGATCAGGTTAGGCAAGGCAAATATATCGAGATCGACCTTGCCGAGACCGATGAAAGCAAGGCCAGAGCCGCCATTGAGAAGATGTGCGAAAAACTTCTGGCCAATATGGTCATTGAAAATTACGCCATTGAGCTGGAGCAAACATGAAAGCAGCGGTAATTGTCTTTCCCGGCTCCAATTGCGATCGCGATGTTGCAGTTAGCCTGAACGCCGTGATGGGATCGAGCCCGGAGATGGTGTGGCACGGCAATGCCGAGGTTCCTAAATCCGACCTTATTGTTCTGCCCGGTGGATTTTCATATGGCGACTATCTTCGCAGCGGCGCCATGGCCGCTCATTCTCCCATCATGAAAGATGTGATCAAAAAAGCAAATTCAGGTGTTCCGGTGTTAGGCATCTGCAACGGGTTTCAAATGTTGACGGAAACCGGGCTGCTGCCGGGTGTCATGCTACGAAACGCTAATCTCAAATTCATCTGCAAGGATGTGCAGTTGCGGGTTGAACGTAATGATACAGTCTTTACCCGGCGCTACAAAAAAGACCAGGTCATTACCATTCCCGTGGCTAATCATGACGGCAATTATTTTGCCGATGAAAACACCCTTGCCCGGCTCGAAGACAATAACCTCATAGCCTTTCGATATTGCGACGCTGACGGCCATCCAACGGGAGAGGCAAATCCGAATGGTTCGGCCCGCAATATCGCCGGGCTCTACAACGAAAACTGTACCATTCTTGGTCTCATGCCACACCCTGAACGTCTGGCGGACAAACAACTCGGCGGTATTGATGGTCTGGCGCTGTTTGAAAGCCTTGTGGAGACACTCCATTGAGCAGTCAAGATACGCTTGGCCCTAGGGCTGACGAAATTACCCCTGAAATTGTCGCTGAACACGGCCTTAACCGGGAAGAATATGACCGGGTGTGTGAAAGCCTAGGTGGACGGGCACCGAATCTTACCGAGCTTGGTGTCTTTTCGGTGATGTGGAGCGAACATTGCTCTTATAAATCCTCACGCGTGTGGCTTGCTAAATTGCCAACAACAGGGCCCCAGGTGATATGCGGGCCGGGCGAAAATGCCGGTATTGTCGATATTGGGGACGGTCAAGCGGCCGTGTTCAAAATGGAAAGCCACAATCATCCCTCGTTTATTGAGCCCTATCAGGGCGCTGCAACCGGCGTTGGCGGCATTATGCGCGACGTTTTTACGATGGGTGCGCGGCCTGCTGCAAATCTTAACGCCTTGCGCTTCGGCTCTCCCGATCATGACAAAACCCGGCATCTTGTTTCCGGTGTTGTCTCAGGCATCGGCGGATATGGCAATTGCATTGGTGTGCCGACGGTTGGCGGCGAAGTAAATTTTGACAAAAGTTACGACGGCAATATTCTGGTCAATGCCATGTGCGTCGGGCTGGCTGAAGTTGATAAGATTTTCTATGCGGCAGCCTCAGGGGTCGGCAACCCGGTTGTTTATGTCGGATCAAAAACCGGCCGGGACGGCATTCATGGGGCGACTATGGCCTCGGCCGAATTCGACGATGATTCCGATGAAAAACGCCCAACCGTACAGGTCGGCGACCCGTTTACTGAAAAACTGCTTCTGGAGGCCTGTCTTGAGCTTATGGCGGGTGATGCCATCATCGGAATTCAGGATATGGGGGCTGCGGGCCTGACCTCGTCGTCGGTTGAAATGGCCGATAAGGGCGGTGTTGGCATTGAGCTTGATCTTGATCTTGTTCCCTGTCGCGAAGAGGCGATGACGGCATATGAAATGTTGCTGTCGGAAAGCCAGGAGCGCATGTTGATGGTGCTGACACCGGGGCGCGAAGACGGGGCCAAAAAGATATTCGAAAAATGGGGTCTTGATTTTGCCGTTGTCGGCATTACCACCGATACCGGTCGTTTTGTTGCTAAACACCAAGGGAAAATTAAAGCTGACATTCCTCTCGATACGCTGGCCAATAATGCTCCCAAATATAACCGGCCCTGGATTGCCGGCGAAAAACGTCCGGTTATAGTCCCGGACGAGGTCCCTGCCCCAAATTCTTTGTCCGATGCTCTGATTAAACTTATGAGTTTGCCTGATCTTTGTTCGCGGCGCTGGGTGTGGGAGCAATATGACCACATGGTTATGGGCGACACGGTCGGCCGGCCCGGCGGTGATGCGGCAGTGGTGCGTGTGCATGGCACTGATAAATCCCTGGCGGTAACGACCGATGTTACCCCGCGCTATGTCGCTGCGGATGCTCATGAAGGCGGCAAGCAAGCCGTGGCCGAGACCTGGCGCAACTTAACAGCGACGGGTGCTCAGCCGTTGGCAATTACCGATTGCATGAATTTCGGCAATCCGCAACGGCCGGAAATTATGGGGCAGTTTGCCGGAGCGATCGAAGGCATGGCGGAAGCCTGCAACGCCCTGTCCTACCCGGTCGTTTCCGGTAATGTTTCGCTTTATAATGAGACCAATGGGCAAGCCATATTGCCGACCCCGGCGATCGGGGGAGTTGGCCTGATTAAAAACACCGAGCGACGTGCAAGTGCCGCGATCGGCCATGACGGCGATATTCTCCTGCTCGTCGGCACAGAGCGTGGCCATTTGGGCCAATCACTTTATCAACGCGATCTGGTTGGCAAAAGTGAAGGTGCCCCGCCGCCGGTTGATCTTACCGCAGAGCTGCGCAACGGCAACTTTGTCAGAGGCCTTATTGAGGCCGGGGATGTCGCCCATGTGCATGATTGTTCCGATGGCGGTTTGTGGGTGGCGGTTAGCGAAATGGCAATGGCTGCTGACATTGGCGCCGATATTACCCTGGGATCACAGCAATTGCCCGCCCATGCAATCTTGTTTGGCGAGGATCAGGGCCGTTACATATTAAGTGTGGATGCAGATCAGGTGGCGAAGATTATCGCCAGTGCCGAAAGCTTGGCCATTCCTGTTCGCAAGCTCGGCGTTGCTGGTGGAAAATCGCTGAGGATTGACGGCGAACATGAGGTTAAACTTGCCGATTTACGGCAAGCCCACGAAAGCTGGTTGCCCGAGTATATGAACACGGTCTAAGATTGAAGCACAGTTCAGGGGAGACAAATCATGCCAATGCCAGCCGAAGACATCGTTGCCTATATCAAAAAGGCGCTGCCCGATGCTGACGTCACGATCAGGGATCTGGCTGGCGACGGTGATCATTATTCCGCCGTCGTTGTATCTTCCGCTTTCGAAGGCCTGAGCATGGTCAAGCAACATCAACTGGTCTACGCCAGCCTGCAGGGGCATATGGGCTCAACCCTGCATGCCCTGGCGCTGGAAACCAAAACGCCGGATTAAGCCTCGAAAGGTCAACGCAGCCAATTGTTGACGTTAAGGCGATCGCAGCCTACATATAAC
>JAJFHR010000007.1 GCA_021775515.1 Hyphomicrobiales bacterium
GCTCGCGAAACCGCACTATCCATTCTAGCGGAGGATATCGGCAAGCTTCCCGGCAACGTATTTGTGGTCGGCCCTGAGGAGACGATTAGCACCTACGCACTGGCCCTGCACTGTAAGGCTTGTCTGATCTATGCAACAAAGGCCGGAATTGAGCTGCTTGCCATGGGAATACCTGTCATTGCCGCAGGAGAGGCATGGGTAAAAGGCAAGGGCATGGCTCTTGATGCCAACAGTTGGAATGAATATTTCCAGCAACTTGACTGCCTGCCCGACCTTACACCGCCCCAAAATTTCAGGCAAAAAGCAATCCTCTATGCTTATCATTTCTTTTTCCAGAGAATGATTCCTTTAAAAGCAGCCGTGCCAACCAAAACCTGGCCGCCGTATAAAATTGAAATAAGAGACCTCTCAGAAATTGAACCAGGTATAGACCCCGGTTTGGACACGATCTGCGACGGTATCCTGATAGGCTCACCTTTCATTTATCGGCCGGAAAGTAGTGAAAAAAAACCAGGCACTTAATAGAATTATGTTCACCCTCATCGGATCATCCGACACCGAAGATCTTGCAGGGTTTGTTTGAGAGTAGAAATTCGCTTGCGAAAAAGTTGATAGCTATAAAAGTGGTGACACCATAACTGCAGTCACGAAATAAATTGCAGCGCTGTCGCCAATCCATCTGTGGTTGTTTCAAATTCAGAAGGTACATCGCTCGGCGGATAAAATCGATGTTCTAACCAGAACCACTCGTTGAACGACCCAATAAAATTCTTGTATCTAAGTTTTTAGAGTTGCTGATTGACTGTCCCATACGCCATTGCTATTTAGTTACCGGATTTTAGAGTTAGTTGGGCTGGAACTAATGAAGTACTTTTTTTCCGCAGCGATGCTCTGATATACCGGAGTCGACAGTGCGGGTGAGGGTGAGAGCCAACCTGAAATTTAAATAACAGAAACCAAAGAAATTATTTTTGGCTTCAGAAGTGGTCGAAGGCGAATTCGACTAGATTTTATTCTATTCCTAAATTTGTTCTTAGAAAATTCAAGAAAGAAAACTGTTAGATGATTTTAAACTTCGATGAGTTAAAAAATTACCGAAGTAAAGTGGCTATGGTAGACGGTGGTTTTGATCCTATTCATGCCGGGCATGTACTTTATTTTAATGAAGCTGCGCGTCAATCCGAATACCCATTGTTATGCAATGTCAGTTCGGATGAATATCTAAAAACCAAACACCAGCCCTTGCTGCCTCAAAGCGAAAGAGCTGCTGTAATTGATTCGTTTTGCTCGATTGAGTATGTTCATCTATCAACTACATCCACAGAAGAAGTATTAGAGCAGTTACGCCCTGCTGTGTACATTAAGGGAAAAGATTGGGAAGGGCGATTGCCGGAGAAGCAACTTCAGATATGCGAAAAATACAACATTGAAATAATTTTTCTTGATACTGTAACAGGGTCATCCTCGCAAATCATTCAAGACATATTGAAGAAAAAGTCTATAGCCGATCAGGTGTCTGAGTTTGAGAATTTTGTCCATACTCAAGATACGACGGGATCTGATGATTATGATGATAACTATTTTCACGATACGTGGCGGGATGGTTCCAACGACTATACAATTGAAACTCGCAGGCGGATAGAGGGCCGAAACCCACAGCTTATTAAAGATGTTTTTAAACCGAAAAACGTCGTGGATATGGGGTGTGGTCCAGGCGCAATGATGTTTTTGCTACATGAATTGGGAATTGACGTTGATGGCGTCGATTTCGCTGAATCTAGCAAGAAACTTGCGCCACCTGAGGTGGTTGGCAATATAAATATCGGATCGGTTACATCGGTTGATTTGCCGGCAAATAGTTATGATTTGGTCATTTGTAGAGAGGTGTTCGAACATCTGAGTGTTTTGCAGGTTCAGCAAGCCGTTCAAAACTTTGCTCGGATCACATCCAAATATGTTTATTTGACTACCCGCTTCCACCCTGAACCGGAATCTTTACTGGATGTGACAACAGAATTCGAGGTCGATCCAACCCATATAACATGCTTAAACATAGAGTATCTTCGCCTTTTGTTTGTGATGCAAGGCATGAAAAGGCGGCTTGATCTAGAGGCGAAAATGGACTGGTTGAATAAAGGTCGTGTACTAGTTTATGAAAAAATTTGACGCCTTAGTTGTAATTCGGAATGTTTAAGTAATGGATAGTATCCTTTCCTATCATATGAATCCGCTGACTTGTGGAGTGGCGCGATTTAATCAAGCCTTGGCGAACAAATTAAACATAAAGTGTCTACAATTGTTCAGCGACGCCTCATCAAGTGTTCGGCGTCCGTTGCTTTCAATCAAGTTATCCGAATTTCGAGCTGAAGACGCCGAAAAGCTCGAAAGTTTTGCTGATCAGACGGATATTTGGCCCGAGTTATCGTTATTCTTTCACGACTTTAGTGATACCAAAGCTGAGATGAAGTTGTTGCAACGTGCAACTACGGTTTACTGTGGAAATGACGCACTTTTTAGAAAACTCCAGAACTTACATCACGATGTCGTTTTAGCCTGGTGTCCGGGTTATTTGTTTGATGCTCGCCCATTTAACGACGACGCGGAGGTGAGCGTTTATACGTTCGGGATGGCTCACAAACTACAAACCGACCACTATTTTCACCTCAGAGATCTTCTGGAAGCCAGCAATAAATCATATGCGGTTTATATTTCTGCCGCTATCCATGAGGGGCGTTCACTTGATGATACGTTCACCGGTGCTTATGACCGGTTGGTGGAATGTTTTGGTGAACGAATTCATTTTCTTGGATTTGTCTCCGATAGTGCGTTGTTTAATTATCTGCAGAAAACTACTTTTTTTGCCGCGTTTTTCGAAGAAGGTGTTCGTGCGAATAATACTAGCGTGAACACAGCAATGCATTGTGGAGCAGCGGTAATTACAAATTTGGACAAACATTCACCTGATGATTTAGTGCATATGGATAATCTAATAGATATTCGGCAATGTAAAACAGAGTTGCCACTTGATACATCAATGATTGATTCAATACGTGAAAGTGGGAAACAATACGCAGCCACACACGGTTGGCGTCCACTAATTGATCTTTTTGAACGCAAGATAGCGGTCAACAAATAGTGCCGGTAACATCTGTTTCCGGCGAATACAAGCGGAGAAATCCGATGGAGTATCTATGGCAAAAGTCGCATTAATTACAGGTGTTTTGGGGCAAGATGGGGCTTATTTGGCAAAACTATTGCTGGATAAGGGATATGAGGTCATCGGCGCTGGAAGACGCAGTGGTTCTTTCAATCCATGGCGGCTGGAGCAACTTGGAATACTGGATCAGTTTAAGATCATTTCCCTGGAGCTTCTTGAGCTGGGAAATATTGTCAGATCACTTGAGAAGGTAAAGCCAGATGAAGTATACAATTTAGCGGCGCAGAGTTTTGTCGGTACCTCGTTTGATCAGCCGATTTATACGGGTGATGTCGATGGACTTGGCGTTTTGCGTATTCTTGAGGGGATCCGGACGGTCTGCCCAGATACGCGATTTTATCAAGCCTCTACTTCCGAAATGTTTGGTTTGATACAAGAGCCAATACAAAAAGAATCTACGCCTTTTTATCCTCGCAGTCCCTATGGGGTGGCAAAGTTATATGGACACTGGATCACCGTAAATTATCGAGAATCGTTTAATATTCACGCTTCATCAGGAATATTGTTCAATCATGAATCTCCGCTGCGCGGATCAGAATTTGTCACGCGAAAAATAACTCAAGGATTGGCACGTTATAAACTTGGTTTAGGTGGCGCGTTGGAATTGGGTAATTTGGATGCGGAGCGTGATTGGGGGTTTGCAGGCGATTATGTAGACGGCATGTGGAGGATGCTTCAGGCAGAAGTTCCAGATGACTATATTCTAGCTACAGGAAAAAAGTGCAGTGTGCGACGCTTTGTAGAAATGAGTTGCGAGTATGCAGGTATAGAAATTGCCTGGGAGGGCGAGGGAGAAAAGACCGTTGGTCGCGATGTTGCGACTGGCAAAGAGATAATTAAAATAAATCCAGAGTTCTATCGGCCTGCCGAAGTTCATGTTTTGCTTGGTGACCCGACTAAAGCGAAGGAAAAACTAGGATGGCAGCCCAAAGTCAATCTTGAAGAGCTGGTTGGTCTAATGATGGAATCAGACATGAAATTAGCAAGAAGACTAGGTTAGTGGGCGTGCGCCAGATATCCAACTCATTGTCTATTATGGGAACGGTCCACAATTGTGCGAACTAGCACAGATGGTTCGCGGGGATCTTTATGCTTTTCAACTCGTTAGTGTTCGGGCTTTTTTTCGTAGTTTTTTACGGTGTTTATATCTTAACAATGCGTCGGCTTGTCCTGCAGAATGCTTGGATTTTGGCAGGCAGCTATTTTTTTTACGGTTGGTGGGATTGGCGATTTCTCGGGCTTCTGGGGGGGCTAACCATTGTCAATTACCTTGCCGCCGAGTTTATAGACAAGGACGGAGACGCCAAAGGACGCCCATGGCTAATATTCGCGGTTGCCGCCAATTTGTCGATTTTAGGATTCTTTAAATATTTCAACTTTTTTATTGAAAATGCTGTTCTTGGATTGAATTCTATAGGGGTTTCTGCCAGCCCGCTTACGCTCCAGATCATCTTACCCGTAGGAATTTCCTTTTTCGTTTTCCAGGGCTTAGGCTACGTCATAGATGTTTGGCAAGGCAGAACCAAGCATGCGAGTTTGTTTGATTTTGCACTCTTCCAGGCTTTTTTCCCCCAACTTGTTGCCGGGCCGATAGAACGATCAAGCCACTTGTTGCCACAACTTCAGCGATTACGTTCGATTTCGCCAGAGCTGGTTGCGGGCGGAATGTGGCTTATTGTCTGGGGCCTGTATAAGAAAATCGTAATTGCGGATAATTTGGCACCAACAGTTGAGAGAATATTTGACAATTATCAGAACGTGAGTAGCGGTGATCTTTTCCTCGGTGTTTTTGCGTTCACGTTTCAGATCTATTGTGATTTCTCCGCCTATTCAGATATTGCCCGCGGTCTTGCGCGTTTGATGGGGATACGTCTGATGTTAAATTTTCAACTTCCCTATATTGCATTGTCTCCCAGTGATTTTTGGCGGCGGTGGCATATCTCCCTATCGACCTGGTTGAGAGATTATCTTTACTTTCCGCTAGGAGGTAATCGCCACGGCCAATGGAAAACCTCGCGAAACCTCATGCTTACGATGTTGATCGGTGGATTGTGGCACGGTGCAGCGTGGAATTTTATTCTTTGGGGGGGATATCAGGGATTAATCTTACTGGTGCAGCGCGGACTTTCTGGGATACGCAGCACCCTGTTTGGCACGACTGAACCGCGCCGTACCGGTATATTGCTGGTTCCGTTTCAGATGTTTGGGATGTTTCTCCTCACGATGATCGGTTGGGTTTTCTTTCGCGCAAACTCAGCCGAGCAAGCTTTCTATTTTCTGACCAACATCGGGGTGGATTTTTCTGAAACGACGGCCCAGACTGCTATCAATATTCTTTGGACTATTTCAATATTGATTGTAGTGGACGTTTTCCAAGCTTTGCGAATGAACCAATCTGATATTCCCAGCTTCTCCACCGTGCCTCGGGCAATAATCTTCGGCGTATTAATCTGCATAATGCTGATATTTGGAGCACGCATACCAACTGAGTTCATCTATTTTGCATTTTAGGGAGGCGGCTCATGCCAACGACTAGCATCAATTGGCACCATATTATTGCTTCAACTATTGGTGCAGTCTTGATTGTAATAGCGACGAACATCTTTATGTATGCCTATCTCCGAGCTAATCCGGTGAACGAGGGATTAAGCCGTGTTTACGACAAATGGGCCTATCTTAATGCACTTGAAACAGGCGCAGATTGGATTTTGCTTGGAGATTCTTCTTGTACAACCGGCCTTCAACCAGCGCTTATGGAAAAGCGCTTGGGTGCAAGTGTAATTAACCTATGCACCATCGCGGATACTGGACTGACCCACGATGCCTGGATGCTGCAATATTACATCAAACGGTTCGGAGCTCCCAAGGGAGTGATTGTTGCTCGGGTATTTCATGAATGGGATCGCACGCGTGATGATCTTCGCCCTCTCGTGGATGATATACCGTTGCCTCGGGAAGAGTGGGGAAATTTCATTCCTCAGATGGAATTTTCATGGCAGTGGAAATTGTATCAGAAGTTTCGGCCCTTTACCGTTCTGTACGATAAAAGTCTCAGCGTTGCCTTTTTAATGCGAAAGATATTCAAAGTTGCGAACCGATCTGAAAAGCGACGCGACAGCTTAGAACAGCGCCTTAGCTTTATCGTACGGAACAAAGGTTTCGTACCCGAAGCCCGCGCAAATCCAGACCGCGTGCGGGCGGAGGCGCAAGCACTCTTGAAGCAACATTCTGGTAAACCGTTTTATATCAGCCCAGACAACGTTGATGCCTTGAAAACAATGGCATCTTTGGCGGATAAAAAAAGCTTCGCATTCTACATTATGAACTCAAATGTACCAGATGTTATCGTTAAGGACGATGGCATGCTGGCCTTCTATGCCGATATGGCGCTCGTGATGCAGCGCCTCATCTCTGCGAACGGCAAGGGCCGGTTTATTGGTCAAAACCCGCCAGCTTTTGCAGCCGAGGAAATGGAAAATATTGACCATGTGATTGGGAAGAAAGCGGTTAAGAAATTCTCGAATGCAGTCGTGGATGAAGTATTGGGTAATCCGGTACGTTAAATTCGTATGCTAAACTTACGTCGGTTTTCCTAGGTTGCTGAGCACGTATTTTGGGGTGCCGCCCAAATAAAATTAGCCATCGAAAAAACAAAACTCAACTGAATTTAGGAACGGTTTTGATGTTACGTTTGGCCGTTGAAATTGCATCTAGACCTGACGTAATTAGCGCCTTCCGCGAGCTTTACTGGCAATTTAGAATTGACGATATGGCTTTCTATTGATAACTAAGGTCGCGCATTAAAGTTTGCCGGATATAGGATTGAGACACGTTGAATTTTATTAATGTTCAAGGCCTTGGAAAGTTTTATCCGTCTCCGAAAAACAAGCTCCCCCTTGCTGCCTATGTTCCAATACTGAAAAATTTCATCAAAACCAAGGATGAAGATTCCAATCAGCCCCATATTGCTGGAATTTGGGCGTTGGATGATGTCAGTTTTAAAGTTTCGCAGGGAACTATCCTGGGAGTGATCGGCGCAAATGGCGCGGGGAAATCAACCCT
>JAJFHR010000061.1 GCA_021775515.1 Hyphomicrobiales bacterium
GTTGCAGTTCAGCCAGATCATTGGCTGTCAACTGTTGCCCGTTGAAAAATTTTAGTCGTTCGATGCTGGGAATATCCGCTTGCGTTGCCATAACACTAAACCTCGTTTGTTCTAAATAGGTGGTCGTACAACCTGGAAAAATGGAAAAGCAGGAAATCCCGCCAGGGTAAATGCCAGTTGCAAATTAAACGCAGGCTCACAACCAGTAACCGGCTCAACACCTAACCAGAAAAGAGACCACCCAAGCCTTTCAGCTTCTTCTGGTTTAGGTAATGTAGATTCGGGTTGAAAGATACGATAAGTGAATCCTTCTCGATCTGCGTCAGTAATAAATCGCAATCCATCAAGAAATAATGTTGATTCCATATCTGTGGTATCCGAATTAGCGCTGTTATTTTGCTTCTCTTCAACACTGCGATCCAGAATGGCAAAATAAAAAGGATTTTTGGTAAAACCGGCATCCGAGGTGTCCACCTTAACTTCAAGACCCTGTTCTGGGTCGACACCTATGGGACTATCATTTTTCCCAGTCCACACGTTCCATCCGGTACGTCGCTTCTCAGTCGTACCCCAAGCCATATGCGGCCGGACAAATGGTTGGGTGTAGCGCCGGGCTCTAAAATCAAGCGCCCCTTGAATAATCCCGTCTAAGATATTTATCTGCACCAAGGGTATCTGCGACCCAAAGCGAACCGCTGCAGGTCTCTTCCAGGCAAAAACAGGTCGCTCGTGCCGCAAATCGAAGCCACTATTCAGACACACATTTTCCAATTCCGCCCGATTCCCGAATGCACTGTCATCCGGGTAGCTCATAGTCAGTACAAAAGATGCACGACCGTCGATCTTGGGGATAGACAGACTCAGTTCGTTTGGCGACAAGATATTCAATCCCAAGGAATCCACTGCGTAACCAGGGCCTACAGACACTCCCGTACCCCCAGAATTGACTGACGCTATTCCGCCTTCAGTCTGAACTACCTGGGTCACTTCGAAACCGAGTGCAATACCCCATGTGTCGTGAAGATAACGCACATGAAGACGACTTGACCGGTCATCGCGCTGGCGGTCATTTTCCATATCAAGTGCTGACAGCAACTGGCCGTCTCGGTATGTCACCTGATCCATTGGTATCTCAAGATCACTTGTCATATTTCACCTCTTATCACTTCAACGCTATGCTCACCAGGCGTCACCAGCCAGGTCGAACAAACGTTCAAATTGCCGCACTGGGGTTTTTCACCATCCTCCGCTCGTAGCGAAAGCTCCAGCACATGATCTACACCCACCACACCGTCGATCAATTGCAGGATCTCACTGCGGTATACATCCCGGCCAAAAGGCCAACCTTGGTTGTTTGGGCCACCAGTTCTCGGATCCAAAAAAGTATTCAGCGCTTCAACTATGCGTTCACGCACACGGGTCACGTCGGCGAAGGGCTGCGTTCGTACTTGCGCTGCAACGCGCACTTCCAGGTATTGAGGTCCGACGACTTCCAGCCGCGTGGTAACAATGCGCCTGCGTCCAAGATAACGCCGTGCGACGTCCAGCTGACCCTGACTGGGTTCTGGCCTGGTCGTGGACATCTCGGGCACGATGACGATGGTCACCACACCCGGCGCCTTAAGACACGGAAAATCAGGATGAATCCCGGACCAGGCTCGAGCGCGGGCAATCTGCGTACCCGGTGTATCTAATACCAGGCGTTCAATATCCACCAGATTGACCGCTCGTGTAGGTGCCCGTAATGACTGCACCCGCCTCCGGTCAATCTGATCCAAGGATCGGCATTTAAACTCGGCGCACAGCTCCAACAGTCGTTCATGCGCATGCAGCGTTTCAAAGGCGCGACCAATGGCCGAAGCCAGGGTCTCTTTAGCCGTGCCCCCATTTGCTGAGATACGATTGCCGGTTATTCTCGAAAGCTGACTTCGAATATCTTCGGAAAGCTTGGCCAATAATAATTCGTTGTGTGGCGTCACAGATAATTTGGTAACAGTTTTTGCAGGAACATTACCCTCGTCAGCGCGTGTCGAGCGGTAGCTGACTATAATAACCGCGGTTTTCGAAGGAATCAGCCCGCGCTCACCATCACCAAAACGAATCTGACCTTTCGTTTCTTCAACCACAAAATGACGATCGGTTGACCTTGAAGCGTCAAAATCATTTTGTCTGATCCATTCATCCCAGACCTCACCATCATGGGTATAAAGATATAAATTTTCAGGCTGGGCGGCAGCTTCCGGTAGACTCAATTGCTGGTTAGCTTGATCATCGCCTCTTCCTGCCACTGCCATTTCCAAAGTAATGTGGCCGCCTGCACCAGCCGCAGGCGGCTCATAGGCCAACACAAGCACATCAGGAAAATCCGGTGCATCTTCAGTTTTGAAAAAGGCGAGATTCTCGATGACACCATTGGCACCCATCTGCATTTTTAGCCGGGTCGTACTTCCAGGAGTCGGTTCTGGGCCTTTCAGTGACACATCGTCTGCAATGGAGAATGACTGAAATACCGGCACTGCCTGTTCGGCGAGCACACTATTCGGTGCCAGGCCCAACAATACCGGCACAGCATCGTAGGCGCCTTCTGTGAGCCGACACCGCAGATAAAAGAGAGGGTCTTGGTCGGATTTGCGAACGATCGTCGTCGGCACATAGATCTCTACAATGCCGTCCAGCGTCAATGCTCGCGTGTCATCCATCACCTGTCCCACTACTGGCGTCGATGGTGTTATGAGCGATTGTAACGGTGTCCACACTTCGGGACCGACGCCGGTTAAGGCCTCCCAGATAACACGTGCCGAATGATGCAGGGGCAGTGCTTCCAAGGTTTGACCGGACGTCGCATCCGACTCTTCACACTGGATAGCCGGCAACACTGGACGGCAAGATGCTCTCTGGGCTGTCGCCTCATTGTTGATTCGTCTGCGCTCAGTTGCATCATTTCCCGGCCCTTGGAAATGGAAGGCAAAGGATATCGGCACATCAGTCGGTAGTTCGCTAAAACCGAGATAAAACGCTGCATCCGTTAATGGACGGCTACCCAACGGTTCTATCGGAAAACCATCCATCCAATCGCTTGTTCGGTCGCGGATAGTCAATTCGCCTTGCTCGTTCAGTTCCTGCACCTTTACGGCACTCAGTTTGACGTCTGAAATAGTCACATCGCGCAGGGTGCGAAAACGGATAACCTCCCCTTCAGCATCCATCGCTTCGAATGTCACACCTTTTGGCAATGGCAATTCAAATGGATTGTTGTCCGCATCTGGAGGTGTAAAGGTCAAAATCGTCTGTGCCGCTCGGGAGGATAATGCATTGAATCCGATCAAAGAAAGAAATTTGTGCAGATGCCGTTCCGGTATGCGGTTCAGCCGATAGACTGTCATCTCTGTCAACCAGGCGAAGAGCTCCATCAACGTAATACCCGGGTCGTGGATATTATGATCCGTCCACTTGGGTGCATAACGTGGAATGAGCGCACGCCCTTCGTCGACTAAGTCAGCCCAGCGCCGATCATCCAAGTTTGGTAATGGTAGTGGCATCAGGTTCCTCCGTACAAGTTTTCAGGGGTTTCCATCTCGATGCGAATGGACCCTGCCACCACAATGCGATCAGGTGGCACGACGACCTGCTCCCCGCGGGGCGTATTCCGAAGCAGCAGGTTGAGTTCCCGCACATAATCCACACCGTTCACCGACTCCAGTAATGCCGCCGCATCCGACAGGTACACATTCCGACCAAATGGCCATCCGAGACCCTCAGGCCCACCGGTCAAGGGATGCAGAAATCGCTGCAGAGCGAGTTGAACTCGTTCTTCCACTGTCCCCGCCTCATTCACATCGTGTGACGCAATAAACGCCTCAATACCAATGGGCAAATAAGTCGGACCCACCACTGCAATACGGCCTGGATCCATTGATGATGGGGCGCGTTCGGCAAGATAGTCGTGCACTTGGCGACGCAACTCGACGCTAGGCTGTGGTTCCGGTTCAAGGCTGTGGGGCACGATGATTAAAGTAATCCAACCGGGCGCCGGCCGGCCGTTAGGTGCAGTCGCGGGCAAGGCACGGGCAATTGCCACACCGGGCGAAGCCGCTTGAGCTAAAGCCTCGTAATCAGCAGTGGACAGTGAACGTCCACGATGACGGAGTGTATGAGGGCCTCGGGTTCTGACATTAGTGACAGTTTCAGCATCGGCACCGCCTTCGGCTGCGACCGGATTGGTCACGCCCTGAACAAAAGGGGCAACCCCCAGTAATTGATCGATCGCGTTTGCCGGCACATTGCCAACCAGCCCGCCGCCTGTCTGATAGCGGCGTACCAGGATGTTATTGGCACCAACCGTCGGGATCCTGCCATGCTGGCCGTCACCAAAAATAAGCCGTCCTCCTGTACGCTCCAGCATGTAGTGGCGATCATCAGGACCCGAGTAGAACAAATGTGGACGAAATTGCCAGCGCACCCACACTTCAGTGACCGCACCGCTACGCGGATCAACAACGGAACGTATGTCATCCTCTGTTAGCCCCAGTTTCAGTAACTGCGCTTGAAGTATCGGCTGTTCCACTTCGGCGCGAGCACCCTCGAGCTCACGCACTTCGATTCGTTCGCCGGGTAATACCGGTGCCTGGGAAAAGAACAGAGGCTGATTTTTCTGACCGGTACCTGAACCAAGCATTTCGTCATTCAGAGACTGGACTTGGGCAGCCCAGGTGGCGTTGAGATGGATACCGTGAATTAGGCTTTTTGGTGGCGCGCCGTCCTCTTTTAACCGCACACGGATCCAGTCCAGCGGCGTGCCAAATCGGGGCAATGCGGCAAGTGTCACCGTCCCGCCCCTGTAGGTCTCTTTAAGGGGTGTCTCAAGAAAAATAACTGCGCTGTCCTCAACCTTTTGCACGGTCACCATCTCATGGGTCTTATCCTGCCGGACGATGACCCGATCACCCGGCTGAAAAATCGCGGACTCCAGGGCGTCGCTTGCTGTAATCCGGGTACCACTGGCCTGGCTGACAGCCGCCTGCGCACGTGGCGCGACATCGGGTGCAATGAAGGACAACATGCCCGGTCGCTGCAGGCCGGCCGTGCCGTCGGCGGCGGAGAGCTCACGCCAACGGACTCCGTCCCAGGCTTCCCATACTAGAGGCAAAGGAAATACGTCTCGCTCTTCAATATCCATGTAGAGACTGATCAGATCGTTGGGCAGCGGCTGGTCAAAACCCAGGTACAGGGCCGGCGTTACATCGGGTACCGGCCTGAAGGGTGGAAAGACTCCACCGGGCACACGCACATTGCGACTATGGAGTTCGAATTGGAAGTCGTCGTGTGTGAGACAGTGCTCTGGCTGTTCCCATGCGGAGCGGTAAGTATATCCAAAAGAAAATAACGCCAAAACCGGTGGGCGGGGTTCAATGATCGGAAAGAAGTTGATGTTATCCGATTGGGAATCGTACCAGCTCACCAGGCGCAGTCGGTTATAACTTCCGTTCAGGAGGCGAACCCGCACCCAAAGTGCCGTCGTACCATTGATTTCGGTCCGCTCTAAATCAAACGGAACGCGAAACGAAACTTCGCCGGCAGCCAACAAATTGATAGGCTCGTCATCGACCGGCCCTACGAGACGTTTCCAGTTTTTGCCGTTCCAGTATTCCCAAATCAAGCGTGGTGGCGATAGCTTGGGTGATTCTTCTCTGCCGACAGCCGCTGCTTCAATGGGACTCAGATCGCTTAATGATTGCAGGGCGGTTTGCGCCGATTTCACGGCTTCGCGTGCCTTTCCGGCCGCTACACCGCTTTCTTGAAAAGTCGTATCGATATCATCCTCTTCGGCAACGAAACGCTTTCCTAATCGTGGAAGCCATATGATAATAGTCGAGGTTGATAGATCCTTCATTGCGGAAACGACTTGAACGGCCGCATCAAGCAAGTCATCCACAGTGACAGGAGTCGCAACAATGATCTTTCTTAGCACCTCTTTACGCTCTTTGAGTTCAGTCAGTGCATCATTATTGGCGGCGATCTCAATGAGACTTTGAGCCGAATGTTGTATGGCTTCGGCTGCCTTTACCGCTGCTGTCAGGATTTTATTTCCCACTGCGTTGATGAGCGCCATGGCTTCATTGACGTCAGGTTTATATTGTTCTAGGTGACTGTCTGCTTCCTCTTCAGGTGTGATGACTTTATTGAAACTCATGGTGACGTACGCACCAGGCTTGCTCAACAGCTCTTCGCTGGAGAAAAAGAAAACACTGTGATTGTCGGGATTTGTCCCGAGCGGATAAAATTGTCTGCTCAAGTCAATCTGCGTTCCGTTGGAAAAGGCAATATCCGGTAGGATCCCCCTCGGACCAAGGGGTCCGATTTGCTGCGCGGCCTCAGTCGAAATAGGAATGCCAACGAATAGCCACAGCGGCCGATTGATAACAGAACGCACCCGCACCCGATCCACCTCCGGCAATACTTGCGCCGGATCCGGCGGCAAAGACTGGTCTAAGCGTCCACGCACCCAATGAGCTTCGATCTCGCTGACGGCCCTCTTTTCCGTTTCGCCGCATTCGGCACGAAGTCTGACTACCCCACTTCTGCTCAGACCTTCCGTGCCATCTTCGCTCGCTGTCTGATCGTTTGAATCAAATGGCCGGAATGGTCGCCATAGCTGTCCATCCCAGAACTCCCATGCGATTTCTAATGGTTCACTGGCAAGCGTCGCCAACTCGAACTCGAGCTCAACTGTGGCTTCGCCGGCGAAGGCGAACAGAGTATCGTGAGCGACATAAAACTCGTGGGGTACGGGTTGAGACGGTTTGAAAAGCGTGAACGCACGCCCGCCGGCGAATTCGGCGGTATGATCGGCGTATTCGTCGTGGGCCGGCCACAATGTCTTTACCTCTACCAGACGCGCTGCTGCCATCGCTATGGCGTTTTCAGTCTCGAACATCAAGGGATTCGGCCGATCCGGCACCTGAGCGCCCAAGCGAGTGCGAGCTGCGATTCGTCCATTGCCGGCATTGGGCAAAGGTTTAAACACAACCGGCGCCCGTGCAGACTGGGGCGGGATCAAACTGATACCCAACATATCCAAAAAAGCCAGCAGGTTTTTATCAGGCGTTTGATTCAGTCGATGGATGATCACTTCCATGTAGCGAGCAAAAATCTGCATCAGCGCTTGCGCCGGGCCACCCTCGGCAGGCGTCAACTCTGGCACATAATCGGGCCCACGCGCCAGAAGTTCTTTGAACACCTGCTCGGCATCGCGTGGATCCAGCAACGGTGTCTTATTCCGTCTCATGCTGGCTCACCTTCCATCAGATAAAACGGATACACCAGGTTATAAAATGTATTCGTAGCCCGGATGCGGTAATGGATCTCGATCATCAGGCGGCCTTGTCGCGGTTCAGCAGTCACCTCAACCGTAATGTTGTCGATGCGCGGCTCCCAGGTAATCAGGGCTTCCTCGACCCGGTGCCGAAGCAAGGCTTTGGTGGTGGTGTTAATCGGCTCGAAAACTAAGGTTTGGAGCCCAGCGCCAAAATCGGGTCGCATCACCCTTTCGCCCTGTGCCGTGCCCAGAATGATCTGAACCGCCTGGCTGATATCCTCTTCGTCCGAGGCCATGGCAATTTCCCCGTTTTCATCCGGTTGCAGAGGAAGGGCCCAGCCCCTGCCCAAAAATGCTTTTTCGTCGAATTTTTTCATGATTTCTGCTCCATCTCGTTAACCGCCGATGAGCACGTCACGCGCGCCACTAATGATTTGAGCGCCGCAACCGACCAGATCTCCAAGTCTTGCGGCGGGCTTTCCGCCAATGATCACAGTCCTGCTTCCTTTCGCTATTGTAGTGGGCGAATGTGGACCTGCTAATGGCGGTAAAGCGCAAATATGGGTGGTACCCGAGACCGCCGCCGGTTTATTACCGATAATGACCGATGTCACACCTGGCCCAACAATCGTTCCCGGGTGATTTGTCAAATCACTTATTCTTGCTGCTGGAGGCATTTTTTTCTCCTCAATTCACGCTAACTATTGATCTTGACGACCCCGGCTTTCAGATCACACAGTTGACCACCGTTAATGGTCATGCTGTTGCTACTATTGATCTCAATCATATCGCCGTCAATGGTAATTTTCGGCGCCTTCAACGCAATGCTCCGCTCTGCTTCAACCGAAATATCGCCCGATCCGTTGATTGAAACGGTCGCAGTTGATTTTTCAGCAGTCTTATCTCGAGTCGTAATTTTGACTTTGGAAGGTCCAACAGTAATCTCCTGCTTCGTGCCGCTAATAATGGTGATAGATTGAGCGGAATCATCGAAGATAAGCTCATGCCCCTGTGGTGTCTTTATAATCCGTTTAGTGATCGCATCGGTGGGATTCAGAGTCGGCGGACGATCTGAACCGTTCCAAACGCTTCCGATGATATAGGCGTCCACCGTATCGCCTTGATTGAACGCGACCAACACCTCGTCACCTTCTTGCGGCATGAAATACATCCCACAATTTGATCCAGCCATGGGTGATGCAACACGCGCCCAGATAGTAAGACTCGACCATTTTGCTTTCACCTTGACCCAACCTCCCAGCCCGAGATCCACATTATCTAGAACCTGCGCCAAAGTAATGCCGTAAATTCGCTTATCGCTCGTCTGTTCTGGTTGGGCGACTGTATCGACTAAGCCTTCATGCATTTTTTATCTCCCTATTTTTTAAAAGCTTTACCTTTTGATATGGTATTCTGCAGATTCGCTTTCACCGCACCTTGCTCTAAAAGTGGAGTCGAACCAAACCAGATTTCTTTACGCACCTCAAAGCCGGTTCTGTAACCATTGCCGTCTATGGTGTGTTTTGCCGAAGTGACCCGATACAAGCCACCGAATCGAATGCCAAGCCCTTCCAGACGGATAACTGTTCCAGCTTTGATGCGTGGATCGCCGATGGTATTTCCTGATCCGGTCAAACGCTTATTAATAGTTGGAAGTAGCTTACTTAAGATAACCCGAGGAGCAGTGGCAAGGGTTACCGGTTCACCCACCAATTCAAAGATATTTTTCCCGAGATTATCCTTTTCGTCTTGAAGCGCTTTTATTTCCTCTTTTGATTTTCCATCTGTTTTCGCTTTGGTGATCGCCTTATCTAACTCGTCCGTTAACTCATCCAGTGTTTTTGGTGATTCACCTAAACCGCCAAAGCCACCAAAACCAAGTGAGACCGAAATATCCAAGGAATTTCGATCCCAATCCCAGGATATGGTGACAGTAAATTCCGTTTTAATGTCTTGTTCCCAAACCCGAGCAGTTACGCCTAGAAACTGCCCTACCTCACTAATTTTGGGAGTAAAATCAATTAGCGACTGACCGTATTTCAACGTTAAGTCAGTAGATAAATGAGATAAAGGCGACATGAACCGAAGTTTATATCCGCCGAGAGTACCTTCATGGTCGATGAGCATTTCCCAACCGTTCTCTTGAGCGATGGATTGAAGGAACTCAAAATCGCTTTTACCGACCTGTTTTCTAATTAATTTTTGCATACTGTGTGCTCCCTTATATTCCTCGAAGGCGCCAATGACCTCGAAGCCTTTAACGGCCACAGAGAGAACAAAACCGGCCAAATCCGCTAGCGGAATTAATCCATTTTCAAAGCTAACCATACCCGCCACAACATGATCGGGAATAGGAAGATTTCCGAAGGGCGATGACAACGCAAACCAACGCGCCTTCGTTCCATTTTGCAAACGATGGAGGCGATCCTGTGCGACGATCGTCAAAGTCGGGATGCCGCCACCCGGAAACGTGGCCTCCTGCCCAACAATCTCCCCAACAAAGACCCGCTCCAAAGGATCCGGCGCATAACCGATCGCCAGCGTCAGTTTGTTATCAAGTGCAAACAAAGGTTGATCCAGCCATCGCAACTTCTCATTAACCAACGTTAACTCGACCCGATCTGCACCTTCCAGACCGGTTTGATAATTAACATTACTGATCGAGGCCCGCAACGCAGCAGGGACCGGTTTATCATTGATGGTTACCTGAAATTCCGGCGCGTAGCGTAGCTTAGCAAGGCTCATTGATAAAACTCCCCGGTATCAGGGTCGCGAAAAGGCAACCGTGGTACCAGCAAACGGGCTCCCACTTTCAGATCCCTCGGATTGTCAACGTCGTTGAGCAGTGCAATCGGGCGCCACAGTGCAGGATTTCCATACACATGATTTGCAATGTTACTCAGTGTTTCCCCCTGGCCCACTACATGGATTTCAGAAAAATCGGCAGTCTCGCGCTTGATTTCTTTGGCTTCCATATCAGCGTTGTTGAACTGGTTAAAGGTGACATCCAAACGGGCCCGAACCGGCGTACCGTCAGGCTTGAACAGAACAAATCGCTGGCTGGCGCTGGCCAGGACACAGGTAAACTCAAAATTTTCACCCCAAGTGAAAAGCAGTATCGGCGGCGCATGAGTTTTAGGGTTGATATCCATTAAACCGATAATTTTTTGGGTGAGGTTGCGTACATC
>JAJFHR010000062.1 GCA_021775515.1 Hyphomicrobiales bacterium
TTGTCCCGCATTTCGGCCATGGGCAACTTCACGGATTTAAAACTCTCGTAAGGCGTGATGCAAGTAACCAGGAGGACTTGGCCTATGTCTGATTGTTATTGGCGCACCGAGACCCAACATGCGCGCATCAAACCTTTCTTCCCGCAATCCCATAGCAGACCGCGCGTCGATGCCCGTCGACCAGCAGGCCCGCTAATCCACCATTCGGACCGTGGAGGCCAATATTCCAGCGATGATTTTCGTGATCAACTCGACAAACATGGCATCACGGCCTCCATGAGCAGCACCGGCAACTGCTATGATAATGCTATCGTGGAGAGCTTCTTCGGCATCCTCAAGCGAGAACGCGTAAACCGACTTCGCTATCGAACTCGGGAGGAAGCCAGAGCCGATCTGTTCGAGTACATCGAAATATTCTATAACCGAAAACGACGCCATGATTACCTTGGCAACATCAGCCCGGATGACTTCGAAAGGCAGTCAACCGGATCCTTTTAAACCGTCCACTGAATAAGGGGAAGATCATTGTGCCATAAGCGGAACTTAGGCGAATCGTTTGGCAAACTTGACTCATCTTAACGATTAGTCCTTTGACTGATGCCTCATCGTTCTGCAAGCTGTAAGCTGTGCGAATTCAGGCCTGAGCAAGTACTGTTTGAATCGATCGGCGTGAATAAGGGGTGAGCTTTGACCATTGTTATGAAAACAGATTATCTTCATACTCTCATCAAAATCGCTATCGTAGTCATTTGTGTTCTTGCGGGCCAGGCGCCGTCCCATGCGGATAGTACTTCGCCGCGTCTGGCCGCCTATTATGATCTCAAAATGTTACTATGCGGGCAAACAGCCTATCAGTGGAGAGGAGACGATAGCCCTAGGCCCATCGCCAATAATGTGGTCCAGGTTAGCGTCGGTCGTGATGCAAGCTATGTTTTGACCGCATCCGGCCAACTTCTTTCCTGGAGCGGTTCATCCGGAAGCAAGCAGGAAATTCTTGATCAGGTCAGCTGGTTTGCGGCGGGTCGAACCGGCGTGTTTGCAGCGCAGACAGATGGGAAGTTGGTGTATTTGGCTAGAACCAAGGGTTGGTTTGGGGAAGGCGGAGCTGCCAAACCTGAGAGTGTCAGTTCCTCCGCTGTGACTGCGAGTATAGGTGACAGCGCCGACTACTTCGTTGCGAGCAACGGAACCCTGTTCGTTAAGGGGCGTGCCCATCGGGGGCAATATGGCGATGGAAGGCTGGAGGCTTCCAAAACATTTGTCCCCGTTGCAAAAGACGTTTCCGCAGTTAAAGCCCACACTGGTCATGCATTATTGTTGAAACGAGATGGTGTCGTCATGGGGACAGGCGGCAACATATATGGTCCGCTCGGAAAGCACGGTATCGGCGACAAGGCGATTTCGTGGGGGGAGATTTTTCGAAATGCTGTCGCAATAGCTACCGGTTCGAGCCACAGTTTGGCTATAGATCGCAAAGGTTCACTTTGGCACTGGGGTCGTGGTATCGGTCTTGAACCTGAGAAGATACTGGAGAATGTCATCGCAGCAGCGGCCGACCAAAGCAGCAGCATTGCCCTTTTGGAAGATAATTCGCTGTGGCAATGGGCACGCGGTCAGACCCCCAAACATATCTTTCAATGTCCGGAAAAATGATCTTTCCGTCATTGGGAAACTTGGCGCGCGAGCATGTCTCCTTTGGGTCAACAACAGACGGAATGGTGACGCCAAATTCCATACCGCTTTGTGCCAATTGGCGACATGAGAATAACGCGCCGCTAAGGCCTGTTTTAGAGCCCTTCTAAGACATTCAAAATAAGGCGATATCGAAGTTACGTGAGCTATCTTCTGTTGTTTGGAAACAGGCGTTCACCTATAGTAACAGTCAAATTAATGTAGATGGAAATCCAATTGAAACACGAGATTTTATTCACCCGATTGCCCAAGATTGATCCGACCGAAATCATTGCTCACATGTCCGATCCTCGTGTCGCAGAGCATATGCCTCTTCTGACATTCGAATGGGATGAAGCCACCGTGGCCAAATTTGTAGCCACCAAAGAGGAGTGCTGGAGCCGCGATGGACTTGGTCATTGGGCCATATTGTTAAACAATAAATATGTCGGGTGGGGTGGTTTTCAAAGGGAGGGAGACGAGTGGGACTACGGTCTAGTTCTCAAGCCAAACTCTTTTGGATTAGGCACACGCATCTCAAGAAAAGCAATCGAGTTCGCCATTGCCGATGAGCGCATCCCCTTCGTAACTTTTCTGCTGCCGCCGTCACGCAAAAATCTGGGCGCACTTAGAAGACTTGGGGCAACATTTGTCGATGAGATAGAATACGATGGATCAACCTTTCTCAAATACCGGCTGAAAACCGAATGACCACTATGTCCGCATTTCGGCCATGGGCAACTTCACGGATTTAAAACTCTCGTAAGGCGTGATGCAAGTAACCAGGAGGACTTGGCCTATGTCTGATTGATATTGGCGCACCGAGACCCAACTTGCGCGCATCGAACCTTTCTTTCCGCGATCCCATAGCAGACCACGCGTCGATGACCGGCGGTTAATCAGTTGAATAATCCACGTCATTCGAACCGGTCTGAGATGGCGGGATGCCCCTAGTATTTTTGATGACCATCGATAGCAGAAGCTTTTGAGGTGGCCAAAACCGCAGCAGCACTGGCACTGCCGGCCTGCAAGGCTCCTTCTATCAGACCCGGGCTTTGAGTAGCGGTTTCGGCAACGGCAAAAAACACTCTCCCGCCAAAGTGGGCGGCGCGGATAATGTCTGCGGCAACGATCGGATGTGCCGGTTCTGCGGCCAAATCTTTGGCCGAACAAATATAAGGGTTTGCCGCCCAATCTTCGATGACAAGCTTGTTGAACGAGCCAGCCTTCGCCCCTAAACAATGGATCAGCTGCTGTCTTATGTCGTGCTCAAGTTGTTCCCGGCGCGATTGGCGCAGCTCATGAGACCAGCCAAGAAACCCGAAAATTGCACCATAGGAACCATCCGGCCCACTGTGATCATGAGCCTCGACAATCGGGCCTATACTACTGGCGATACGTCCCGATAGCCCGTCCTCACGCCAGAAAGGTCTATCGTAAATCGCCACTACTTTGGCATGTGTGGACATCCAGGTAGGGGTTGATTGCATTACCGTTTTCAATTGATCTTCAAGCGGCACAGACCACTTGATGCGCTCCGCTGCCACACGAAGGGGCGTTGCGACAACCACCTGACCCGCGGTCATTTCGGGCAAATCAGGATTATTGGTCGTTAGCAAGACGCCTTTTTTATAAGGCCTGATCTCTTCAACTGCCGTATTTGTTGTTAGTGCCCCTGACGGCAATTGCGCTAGGAGCTGGTCAATTAATTTTTGCGGACCGCCAACAATTCTGCGAATGCCATATTGACCGGGAAGCCGTTGGCGCTGGACCGGTGTCGTGGCGCTATATTCTAATACGGCATCGCCGTCATCAAACTGCTCAAACGTTTCAACCCCCAGCCGGTCAAGCCAGGCAGCGGCAATGGGTTGAAATTGCGGCCATACCCAGGTTGGTCCAAGGTCAGCCAGATAGGCATTATCAGCTTGATCACGCAGTGCATGAATGCGGCCGCCTGCCCGCTTTGATGCTTCAACAACTGATACGCTTAACCCGGCATTGATCAGTTCAACAGCGGCGGTTAAGCCTGCCAGGCCCGCGCCCACTACAACAACATCGTGATCATTTTTATCTTCAATTGTCACAAGTTTCAGCTTTGCTCTTACAAGGCCATATCCAAGGTCATCGCCTTGGCTGCACGATCGAACACCTTGTGGTTTCGCAGGCTTGTCGCCAACATCAACGCCCCCTGCAACGTCGCAACAATCTGCTCGGCTTTAGCTCTGCGCACTGACGATTTTGTTCCTTTTGGCAGCGCCTTACTCACCCAATCGATATTGGCGTCAAAAAATTCTGCAACCGCCGTACTCAGCTCTAAAGGCAATCCGCACGTCTCGGCTCCCAACATGCCACAAAGGCAAATCTTGTCCGCCTGTATCAGTGCCTGCCTGTAGGTGTCACAAAAGGCTGCTATAAGGTCAGCAGGCGTGACCGCCCGCGCAGATCGGACTTCAAGATCGGCAAAAAATTGCGCCGAATACCGTCTCACCAAAGCCAGCCCTAAATCTTCTTTTTGAGGAAAATAATAATGCACGCTGGCACTTTTTATGCCGACATCATCAGCTAGCTCGCGAAAACTGACTGCATGATAGCCACGCTGCCTCATCGCACTCTCGGCCGCATCCATTAGTAGATCTACAGTTTCCGTCATCATCGCTCCATATGGGTTGTTATCTATCAATAGATAGGCTTGACATATTTGTTCGTCAACCCTTACATATCTACCTATTGATAGATAGATATCATAACGGAGATAAAGAAAATGAAAATTTACGACACCGAAGGCTTTCCCAACCCGATACGCGTTCGCATCGCACTAAAGGAAAAACAGATGACCGATCAGGTAGAATTTATTCCAGTAGATGTGCCTGGTGGAGAACACAAACGCGACGCTTATTTAAAAAAGAACCCAACCGGCACCGTCCCCGCTCTCGAACTTGATGATGGCACCATCATATCTGAATGCACGGCAATAACCGAGTTTCTCGACCACTCCAGCGGCACCCCCGTCCTTACCGGCGAGACAGCCAAACAGCGCGCGATAATTCATATGATGCAACGCCGCGCCGAAGTCGGCTTGCTTGACGCGGTAGCCGCCTATTTCCATCACGCAACCCCGGGCCTCGGCCCTGCGGTTGAAGGCATCCAATGTGCCCAGTGGGGTGAAATCCAACTTCAACGTGCCCGCGACGGTATGCGCTATTTTGACGATGTCCTGGCAAAACAGCCCTACCTGGCAGGTGACAAGTTCACCATGGCGGATATAACCGCCTTTGCCGGGCTCATATTTGCGGGCTTTGCCAAAATCAATATACCGGAAGATCTGGTCAACCTTAAAACCTGGCATCGGCGTATTTCTCAACGTCCCAGCATTGCCGGCATAGAATAAGGAGAGGTAATCATTATGGAACTCAATGCAAATTTTGATGAACGGGCCGCAGTTCATGCCGAAAAAATTGAATGGAAAGCCTCGCCCATGCCCGGCGTCGACCGCCGCATGCTTGAGCGCATCGGCGATGAAGTCGCCCGGGCCACGACAATTGTCCGTTATGCACCCAACAGCCAGTTTTCTTCACACGTCCATACAGGCGGTGAAGAATTTTTTGTCCTGGAGGGCATCTTCCAGGACGAACACGGCGATTTTCCACCAGGCAGCTATATACGCAATCCCCCGGGCACCTCACACACCCCTGGCTCAGAAGCGGGATGCACCATTTTCGTCAAACTCTGGCAGTTCGACCCCGATGACCTAACCCAGGTGCGCCTTGATACCAACAATATGGAGTTCAGCGCAGATCCCGCCCGTAAGGGTGTTGAGGTAATGCTGTTATTTGAAGATGGCAACGAACGGGTCACACTTGAAAGCTGGCCTGCCGGTGCAACAGTCAAGCTTGAAGCGGTCAATGGCCTTGAACTTCTGGTGCTTGACGGTGATTTTATGGAAGGCGATGAACAATTCAAACACCATTCCTGGCTTCGCTTGCCCAACAACGGCAGCTCAACGGCAACAGCGGGAACTTCCGGAACAAGAGTTTGGATTAAACGAGGCCATTTGGCCACAACGCCCCAGGCTCCGGCAGTCTAATGCCGGAAAAAATAAAACAAATTTACGTGTAAGAATTTTTTCGCTTATTAAGCAAAGGTCTGGGGCTTTAGCAGCGGTGGTTTCCCCATCGCTGCGACCCGTTCCGGCGGCACCAAAATTGCTACTTCCGTGCCTTTTCCCGGAGTGGAAGAAATTTCCAGACTACCGCCATGCATTTCCACTATCGCTTTCGAAATCGGCAGCCCCATTCCAATTCCTTCCGCCTGCCGGTCCAGTGCACCATCAGCCTGTAGGAACGGAGACAGGCAGGCATCTAGGATTTCTTTATCCATTCCGCGCCCGCAATCTTTAACGACAAATGCCAATGTGCCACAATCACGGATCTCCGTGCCTACATGCACAGAACCGCCATCGGATGAAAATTTGATGGCATTGTCCAAAATGTTAGAAAGCACCCGGGTCAACATTTTAAACTCACACGTTACCTGACAATCACCAGCCAGCGTCATAGACGTGACCGAAATATTTCGCCGCACAGCTTCACTTTCAACAGATGTCAGTCCCGCTTCTATAATTCTCGAGGCCTCATATTTTTCGTCTGCCAATTCCACATCATTCGACAGAATTCTGGAAAACAACATGATATCAGTCAATGAAGACAGCAACCTTCTGCCAGCATCGGCGATAATGTCCACATGACCGAGCAATTCTGCATCATCGGATTTCGACGCCAGTTGCGTCTGTAAAATTTCACTGAAACCGATAATATGGTGCAAAGGCGTGCGCAGTTCGTGGCTAAGCACTTTGATGATATTATCTTTATGCGCATTCGCGCGTTCGGATTTTTCATTGGCCGCCAGAAGGTTTTTTTTCCGCTCCTCCGAGCGCAGAACATATCTGACCTGATAGCCAAATTGAGACCAGTTTACCGGCTTGATAACAAAAGACGTCGCGCCGAGGTCATAGGCTTTTTCAATCGCTTCGGGGTGATTGCGGCTGGTAATAACAATTATCGGCAATTGATTTATACGGGGATCCGACCTCACCCGTTCAATCAACGTATAGCCGTGAACATCGGGGATATCGAGATCAAACACCGCGAGATCAAAATCGCCACCTGCCGCCTCCTCCCAGCCACCCTGACCGGTTTGGTGGACGACAACCTCATGGCCTTCGCTTTCAAGCTTTGACCGGGCAAGCTGGCAGACGATTGGATCATCATCGACAATCAGTGTTCTGGGACGCTTTTTACACGAAAGTGCATTGGCGTTGAGCATATCCAAGCTCGCCTCATTTAAAAATAGACCTAAGTACCCCTTTTTCAAATATCTACCATAAAGAGAAAAAGTGAACCCTTTGTATACAGACCAAATTCTGTGCATTCACAAATCAGCAAAACTTGTCTAACCATAAATCACAGCACTAAGAGGTGCGTTGGCTCGGCATTATAAAACTGATCGGACAAAGACTAATTGTGAGAGTGATAAATCAATCAATCCGGCTAAAGCTGATCGTTATTGTTGCGATCGCTGTGCTGGTCTCGATTATTTTTGCCACAATAGCATCAACCTGGCGCGAGACCGTCCGCTACTCGGAAGCCAAAAGATCAGAGCTAGAGGGAACCGCGTTTGCCTTTGCCGCCGGCGCCGCCGAACCCTTAGCCAAAAAAGACAAACCAGGTGTGCTGAAAACATTACGTGGCATCGCCCGTATTCCCGGCATTATTTATGTTCAGGTTAAGGATGAAAACGGTCGAAGTTTTGCCGATTTGGGTTCCGGCGTCATTCTCAGCAGCACGACCGAATCGAATACCAATAACCAGTCTCCGCTCGATCTTTTGCTTGGTTCAAATTTTGAAGTTAAAACAAAAATAATTAACGGTGGTGAAACAATCGGCAATCTGGAGCTGATTGCCGATACTTCGGATTTACGAGCAAGTCTTATTGGCGGGCTGTGGGATGCCTCAATTGCCGCCCTTCTCGCCATGTTCTTAGGCATCGCGCTAACCGCAAGGTTGCAGCAGGTTATAACCGCGCCGATCCGCCGGTTAACCGATGCAATGAGTGAGGTTCGCCTCACCCATGATTTTAGTCGGCGTGTGCAAAAGAAAAGCGAGGATGAAACTGGGACACTGGTGGAAGCCTTCAACGACATGCTCGATCAGATCGGCATCCGCGACAAACAGCTTGCACAACATCAAGACCATCTGGAGATTACCGTTGAAAAGCGGACGCACGAATTAAAACAGGCAAAAAACGCTGCTGAAACTGCCAATCTGGCCAAGTCAGAGTTTCTGGCCACCATGAGCCATGAAATACGCACGCCGATGAACGGCATGCTGGTGATGTCTGAATTGCTGACATCGGCTGAACTTGCCCCGCGCCATCGGCGTTATGCTGAAGTTATCATGCGGTCAGGTCAAAGCCTGCTGTCCATCATCAATGACATTCTTGATTTCTCAAAAATTGAAGCAGGTCATCTCGATCTTGAGAAAATCCCGGTAGACCTCTCGGTTCAGGTTGATGATGTGCTCAACCTTTTTTGGGAACGTGCAACCAGCAAGAACCTTGATCTTGCCGCCTATATCGCCCCCGAGGTTCCCAACCTTATTGAAGGTGATCCCGTGCGCATAAACCAGGTGCTGAGCAATCTGGTCAATAACGCTCTCAAGTTTACGGAAACCGGACACGTGTTTGTTACAATTGACGTCGACCCGGCAACTTCAGCGCTGCCCGATAGCCTAAAGTTGCGCGTTAGTGTGAGTGATACCGGCATCGGTATTCCACGGGAAAAACTGGCATCGGTTTTCGAAAGTTTTTCTCAGGCTGATCAATCAACGACCCGCGAATATGGCGGAACCGGCCTCGGCCTGGCAATTTGCAAGCGGCTGGTTACCGCGATGCGCGGTGAAATCGGCCTTGAGAGCATCTTCGGGCAAGGTTCCACATTCAGCTTCACGATGGTGACAAAAGCCCTGAAACCCGCCACGTCCCCTAAAATCCCCGCCCCGAGCAAGCTCGGCACAACGGCGGTAATTCTTGACTACCCCGGCGCCAGGTTAGCCTTGCAGAAATATCTTGAAAGTTCAGGCATCACCCCCGTCCTGCTTGAGAAAACCAACATTCAAAACATTAGAGATATCGGCGCTGAAGTCATTTTTGCCGATGCGGATTCAATCGAACAGATCAGCCGGGTTTTGCCGCCCGGAACTGTGGCCGGTGACACTCCAATCATCGTTTGCATCTCAAAAATGGGGAATTCACAATTTGAAGACCAGATTAGATCGGGCCAAGCCCACGACCTTTTAATGCTGCCGCTTGCCCGCACGGCGACATTGGAACTGATCGGCAGGTTGATTGCCGGGCAGCCACTGGGCCTGGCGGCAATCGAGCAGCGCGAGGCGCCGCACGATCAACTCCCTGATTTCGATGGCTTGAAAGTTCTTGTCGCAGATGACAGTCCGGTAAACCGTGAAGTTATAATTGAAGCCCTGTCACGATTAAAAATCAGTGTCCATACGGCTGAAAACGGGCAGGAGGCGGTTCAGGCCGTCGAAGACGCAGATTATGATCTCGTTTTCATGGATTGCAGCATGCCGGTTATGGATGGTTTCACGGCAACGCAAAATATTCGCGCAAGCGAAAAACTAAGGGGGCAGATCCCCCCGCTCCCGATCATAGCACTCACGGCGCATGTTGCCGGCGGCATAGCTGACCAATGGCAAAAATCCGGCATGAACGATTGCATTTCGAAGCCGTTTAGAATTCAAACGCTGATCGAATGTTTCGAGACCTGGCTGCCCCGGCAAAATCGCAGAGAACAAACCCTGGCGCCCGTACGGGAGGAAATTGCCCCCCCATCAAAGGTCGAGCTGGTCGAGGTGCCACAAAAAACAGACGAGATGCCTGATGACGATCTCTCCGTAATTGATCCAGATACGCTCGAGGCAATAAACGAAATTGATCCGATTGAAGCCGAAAAATTGTTTATCCGCATATTCGGCCTTTATGAAAGCCACGCGCCTGAAGCCTTATCAAAGCTCGAACAGATGACAGCCAAGGCAGAACCGCTTTCCATCGCCGAAGCTGCTCATGCCCTAAAGTCGCTCAGTTCCAGCATAGGCGCTGCACGGGTTTCACAAGCATGCGATGTTCTGGAAGAACAAGCGCGCAGTGAACAGCTTTGCGATCCTGGCGTTCAGGTGGAAAACATCCGCAACGAATTATCGCGCGCCTTGACGGAGATATCAACGCTCAAAGACACAAGGTTTTCCTGATCAGAAACTGAGCCTAGCCGTAATTATGTACTATTTGCTCAACACAACTTTG